>CAZVEE010000013.1:0-4537 GCA_964625525.1 uncultured Alphaproteobacteria bacterium
TATAGAGCATGGGCGCTTCGTCCCGCTCGCCCTCGCCGATCACCACGGTGCCGTCAATGTCGAGAGCGTTGAGCGCGGTGCGCATGGCGTCCACGGCCGCCTGGTCGGCATCCGTCTGGCGGCCATGGCCGACGAGTTTGCTCGCCTGGATGGCAGCAGCCTCGGCGACGCGGGCGACTTCAAGGATCAGAATGCGGTCAAGCGGCGGTTGGGACGACATGGTAACTCCCCCTCAAGGCGTCATGACGGGTCCGGCAACGTCTCGCGCCCCGGACCATCTCAGATTCTTCGGTGTTTGGTTATACGGCCTCAATGCGAATAAGGCACGGGCTCTCAACCACCGCGTCCAATGCGCCGATGCGCGACAACGCCTCGGTCATCACTGCGTCGCGTGCTTCGTGCGTAACCAAGACGATGGACACGGGTTCGCCGGGATTGCGGCCCCGTTGCAGCAGGCTTTCGATGGAGATCCCGGTCTCGGCGAAAATCTGGGTGATCCCAGCCATAACGCCGGGCTGATCCAGCACACGCAGGCGTAAGTACGAGGCGCCATGGCGTTCAGCGATGGGCACGAGCGGGCGCTCCACCAGATTGCGACTGGCCGTCGTGTAGACCGGCAGGCGCGAGCCGCGCGCTAGATCCACAATATCGGCGACCACGGCCGAAGCGGTCGGCCCTTCACCCGCACCGGGCCCTTCCAGGAATGTGCGCTGCACCGGTTCAGCTTCGATCATGACCGCGTTCATGACCCCGGCCACTTCGCCAAGCGAGGTGCGCCGGCGCACGAGCGCAGGATGGACGCGCACCGAGATGCCGTCATCGGTTAGCTCGGCCAAGGCCAGCAGTTTGATGCGATAGCCCAGCTCGCCGGCGAATTCGATATCCTCGGCCGCGACCGCCTCGATGCCGTCCACATGAACGCTGTCAAAGGGCACACGCGCGCCGAAGGCGACACCGGCCAGAATGGCAATCTTGTGGGCCGCATCGAAACCGCCCACATCAAAGGTCGGATCCGCCTCGGCATAGCCCAGCTCCTGCGCGCTTTTCAGCACATCGGCAAAGGGGCGGCCCGTGTCCTCCATGGTGGACAGGATGTAGTTGCACGTGCCGTTGAGAATACCGGTCAGGCGGCGTGTGGCATTCCCCGCCAGGCCTTCGCGCAGGGCCTTGACGACCGGAATACCGCCGGCGACGGCCGCTTCATAGGCGAGTGCGGCGCCCGCCTGCTCGGCGGTCTCGGCCAAGCTCGTGCCATGGAGCGCCAGCAGCGCCTTATTGGCCGTAACCACGTCCTTCCCGGCCTTGATGGCGCCCGCCACCAGGTCATGAGCCGGGCCGTGCGAGCCGCCGATCAGCTCGACTACCGCGTCAATATCATTGGCGCGGGCCAGATCTGCCGCATCCTCAACCCAGCGATAGCCACTGATGTCGATGCCCCGATCGCGGCTGCGATCCCGGGCACTGACGGCGACGATTTCGATGGGACGACCGGCGCGCTCGGCGATGGTTTCGGCATGGGCGGTCAGCGTCTTAACGACGCCGCGCCCCACCGTGCCGAGCCCGGCAAGACCAAGGCGCAGGGGTTTGGGGGCGGAAGTTTGGGACATGGGCGCAGCCGGACCTGATGTGTAAGAGGTAAAGGCAAGACCCCGCTCTTACCGCGTTTCCGGTTGAGAGGCAAAGAACGCGGCGGACATTTCCCATGCTCGCCTGACAGGCCCGCCGCGTCCTATTCCCGTCTGATCCGTTGCCCGCCTTAGGGGTTCTCGCCCCAGGCGAAGGCCTTGTGCGGTCTTCTCAGTTTTTTGAAGAATCCTGCTTAAGTGCCCGCCTGCGCTCCGGCTTGGTCGTTGGGCCCGCGCTGAATCAATGCACCCACCCCGCGCCATGCCTAAGGTGCGCGTTCGCCGTTGTTACTGGGAGACCTGCCATGCTGGCGCCGCGCCAAGATTTGCCTGATCCGCCGCCACAAGTGGATGCCACCCTGCCCAAGGAAATGGCAAAACGCGCCGAACGCACAGGCGCGGAGAAGGCCGGCCAGGACGCGCTGAGCCTGATCGCGCTCAGCATGCTGGCGGGGGCCTTCGTGGCCTTTGGCGCCACGTTCGCGGCCGCCGTCAGCGTCGGTGCGGATCCGGACGCGGAAGGGCTCTCGAAACTTGCTGGCGGCCTCGCGTTTTCGCTCGCCTATGTGCTGGCGGTGGTCGGGGGCGCGGAACTCTTCACCACCAATAATCTCATGGTGATGGCCTGGGCCCATAAGCGGTTGCCGACCTTGCGGCTGCTGCGGGCCTGGGGGCTGGTGTTCGTGGGCAATCTCATCGGCGCGGTCTCCACGGCCGGGCTGCTGATCCTTGCAGGTCAGCATGCGGAAATGAACGGCGCGGTGGGCGAAGCGCTGCTCGCCTCGGCCATGCGGCTTCATCAGATGAGCGTCATGGACGCGTTTTTGCTAGGCATTCTGGGCAACACATTGCTGTGCCTGGGCGTTTGGCTCACCTATAGTGCCCATTCCACCACCGACCGGATTCTGGCGCTGACGCCGCCCGTGGCAGCCTTCTATACGCTGGGTCTGGAGCACGCCATCGCGGTGATGTTCTACCTGCCCTGCGCGGCGTTGATCGGGCTTTTGGCGGGGCCGGACTTCTGGGCCACGAGCGCCTATGAACCGCTGACTATCACAGGCGGCGGCTTTCTGGCGGTGCTGTTGCCGGTGACGGCTGGAAACGTGATCGGCGGCGGGCTTTTGGTGGCACTCGTCTATTGGTTTGTCTATCTGCGCGCGCGTTAGCCGCGCCCGCCCGCTGGCGCCACGGGTGGCAGCTGGGAGGGATCGGGCGGCGGCGGCAAAAGCCGCTGTTGTGAGGGGATTGCGCCGCGCGCGCGGCGCAGAGCCTCTGGAATGAACGGATCGCGTGCCGTGAGCGGCGGCCAGGGCACCGGCGTCCCCGTCTCCGGCACCACCACCGTGCGCGCCAGACTGGCCCGCAGCGCAGTCACCCGCAGGCTGAGCACCGCGCGGGAGCGCTCCTCGGCGCTCGTCACCGAGACATCGGCGGGCATATCGGACAGTTCGGGAAAGCGCTGCGCCGGCCTCTCGCTCGCACGCTCACCACTCCCGAACACCGCACAGCCCGAAAGCACCATGCCCAGCAGCGCCGCCAAGGCGATCGTTCGCGCCATCTGCCTCATCCCCTCACCACCTTGTCGTCAATGACCACCAAAACGCGGTAGCCGTCTTTCATGACGATCGCCCCGTCCTCGTCGCGCACCACCGAGCCATCGCGCGCGGTGTTGCCCGCCTCATGATCGAAGGGAAACTCCGGCATCGGGCCAGCGAAGTCAGCCTCGACCCGCTTGAACAGATCATGGGCGTGGTTGAGATAGAGCCGAATGCATCCTGCGGACGCGCGCAGGCCCAGATTGCGCTGATAGCGCGGAATGGCAGCGTGGATCGCGTAGCCCGACATGCGGTGAGGATAGGCATAATCGAAGAACATGGCCCAGGGCATGGACACACCGTCCCACTGATAGGAATAGGCGGAGGGGAAGAAACGGTCCTTGTCCAGACGATAAAGCCCGAGCGGCGTCTCGGTGAAATTGCGCTCCATGCGCTCGCGGCCCGTGGAGGCGAGCCAGCGGTGCTGAAGCGCCAGATCCCCCGTCTCGGTCTTTTCATAGACGAACATCTGCTGCGCCCAGAGCCCGGAAACGCCTTTGTTCACATAAAGATACATGTCGAACAAAGGATAAATGTCTGTGGGGACCAGCTCGCGAATGCGCGCGGCCGGTGCCACGGGCAGGCCGGCTGCATCCGTGGGCAGCACATAGGGCTCGCCCGGCACATGGCTCTTCGGCGCACCGAGGCCCTCGTCCGGGATCTCCGGCGTGGCGACGAGTTCCAGGTAAATCTCGTCAGCGGTCATGACGTCTTCGAGATAGACTTTGGGCGCAGGCAGGTCTTGGGACGCGGGCGGGGCAGCCTCTTGGGCGTGGAGAGAGCCGGCGAGCAACCCTGCGAGCAGCGCGACCGCGCCAAACCTCGCCAAAATCCCCGCACGCATCTGCGCCATGGGCCCGCCTTTCCCGTTCTTCGTGACGCCGCAAGAGACCTTTAGGTGACACGGCTTGCGCGAGCACGCAAGAACCGCTCGGCGCGTCACGCGCGCGCCTTGCCCCTTGCCCGATTGCGCCCACTTCCATAAGACGAGAGGGCCATGATCGGGCCGCGAGTCACCCCCGACTTTGCGTCCCCGTCCACCCCAGACGCCCGAGCCCGCCCGAGCGGGCCCTGCAACGGGCGCACACGCTCGGGAACTTTCGCGCATGTTCGACCCTAACGCCCCCCGATCCGCCCAAGGTGCCAGCGGCAAGAGCGCTCGCAAGGCCGCCGCGAAGAAAAAGACCGTAAGCCGGAAACCGGCCGCCAAGCCCGCTGCGAAAGCCGCGGCCAAGACAGTGCGGAAAGCCGCCACCCCCAAGGCCGCGCCGCCACCGCAGCCAGAGCCTGCCCCGCAGCCAGAGCCTGCCCCGCAGC
>CAZVEE010000013.1:4637-59184 GCA_964625525.1 uncultured Alphaproteobacteria bacterium
GCCGCGCCGCCACCGCAGCCAGAGCCTGCCCCGCAGCCAGAGCCTGCCCCGCAGCAAGCGCCTGCCCCGCAGCAAACGCCGCACATGGCACCACAGGCGCAGAGCGGCGACATGCCCCTGCCCGACCCCGCCGCCTTCACCCGCAATCTGGCTCAGGTCGCGGCGCAGAGCCAACAGCTCCTGAAGGAATTCATGAACCGCCAGAAGGCGGATCTGGAAACCGTCGGTCCCGACCCGTTGAATGTGGGCGAGGCGTTCTCCTTGCTGCTGTCGCAGATCGCATCGAACCCGCTGCAAGTGCTCGAAGCCCAAACGCGCCTCTGGCAGGCACAGGTGAGCCTGTGGCACACCACCTGGCGCCGCCTCATGGGCGAAGACGTGGACCCGGTCATCGCACCGGAACGCAGCGACAAGCGTTGGAAAGATCCGGACTGGGCCCAGAACCAGATCTTTGATTTCCTGAAACAAAGCTATTTGTTGTCCGCCCGCTGGCTGCAGGACACTGTGGCAGAGATCGACGGCGCCGATCCGCACACAAAGCATAAGATCGCCTTCTACACCAAACAGTTCGCCGATGCCCTGTCGCCCACCAATTTCGTGCTGACCAATCCGCAAGTGCTGCGCGAAACGCTGGCCTCTAGCGGTGAGAACCTGGTGCGCGGGCTCAACAATCTGCTTGAGGACCTGGAGCGCGGCAACGGCAAGCTGTGGATCAAGCAAACCGATCTGGAGCACTTCCATGTGGGCCAGAACATCGCCGCGACGCCTGGATCGGTCGTGCATCAGAACGACCTGATGCAGCTCATCCAGTACGCTCCGACGACGGCGCAGGTTTATGAAAAGCCCTTGCTGATCCTGCCGCCCTGGATCAACAAGTTCTATATCCTCGATCTGCGGCCTGAGAATTCCTTTATCCGATGGGCGGTGGCGCAGGGTTACACCGTGTTCGTTGTGTCCTGGGTTAACCCGGATGAGGCGTGTGCGGATAAAACATTTGAAGACTATATGCGCCTGGGTATTTTCGAAGCCCTTGACGCCATTGAGGCCGCCACGGGCCAAAAGAGCGTGAACGCCATCGGGTATTGCATCGGCGGCACGCTGCTTGCCTCGACCTTGGCGCTCATGGCCCGGCGCAAAGATACGCGGATCAACTCCGCCACGTTCTTCGCGGCCCAGGTGGATTTCGCCGATGCCGGCGATTTGAAAGTCTTCGTGGACGACAAACAGCTCGATTCACTCGAAGCCCAGATGGACGCGGCCGGCGGCTATCTGGAAGGGGTGAGTCTGGCCAACACGTTCAACATGCTGCGCGCCAATGACCTGATCTGGTCGTTTGTTGTGAATAACTATTTGATGGGGCGCGACCCGAAACGCTTTGACCTGCTCTATTGGAATTCCGACCAAACGCGCATGCCCGTTCGCATGCAGATGTTCTATTTGCGCGAATTCTACCGCGACAACCGGCTGTCTCGCGGAACGCTGGAAATGGCCGGCGAACGGGTCAACCTGGGCGATGTGACGATCCCCATCTATCTGCAATCGTCTAAGGACGATCACATTGCACCCTACAGCTCGATCTATAAAGCCACGCAGCTTTATGGCGGGCCCGTCACCTTCATCTGCGCCGGATCCGGCCATATCGCCGGAGTGATCAATCATCCGGACGCGCAGAAATACATGCACTGGACCCATGACGCGACGCCGGACCGTGTCGAGGACTGGTGGGCGCAGGCCGAAGAGCATCCTGGCTCCTGGTGGCCGCACTGGCACCAATGGCTTTCCAAGCGCTCCGGCAAAAAGGTCAAGGCCCGCACACCGGGCGACGGCAAGGCGCCGGTGATCGAGCCCGCGCCCGGATCTTACGTGCAGGTCAAAAGCGCCTCTCATTGAGTGCCCGCACGGCAGCGCCCGGGCCGTGTCTCGGCACACCGCATGCCTCGCGGTGCGCAAAGGCTTCAGGCCGACCCCAATCCCCCGTATGATGGTGGTGCGTGGGCGCGTCGGAGTGCCGAAGGGCCCACACCTCAAAGAGGCAGCTTACCTGTCAGTTCGTTTGACCGCGTGAAAGGAACGGCCATGTCTACCGACTCGATCGACGTGCTGAATGACATCACCAGAATGCTGATCGATAGCCAGAAGGGCTATCAGAATGCAGCCGAGGTGGTGGAGGATCATCCGGCATTCGTGACAGAATTTCGTCGCCGCGCTGCGGAACGGGCCGACCTCATCGCGGAGTTTCAAGTGCACACCCGCACCCTGGGCGGCCACCCCGAAACGGATGGCGGGACGCTGGGAAGCCTGCACCGGGTGTTGACGGAGTTTTCTGCGCTGTTCCAGGACGATCGGAAAGCCGCGCTGCATGCCATCGACGATGGCGAAACGCACCTGGCCGACGAAATCGAGGACAAAATCCAAAAGGACGGCCTTGATGCCGGTACTCAGGAGCTTTTGCGCAAAGCCCATACGGCCGCAAAAGCAGGCGAGCGCTTTGCCGAGCGTCTGGAAGATTTGCTCGACGACTAACCAGCCTCTCTTGCCCAGATCATGCCGGCGGCTGGCGGGTCGCCGGCATTTTTGTGCGCCGTCAAGGAAACAAGGGTGGCTGCGTCAGCGCCGTGGCTTCGTCGAACCCTTGCATCAGATTGAAGTTCTGGATCGCCTGACCGCTGGAGCCCTTCACCAGATTATCGATCGCCGCAATGACTATGAGCCGCCCCGGAAGCCGGTCCTCAAAAACAGCGACAACACAGTGATTGGAGCCGCGCACCTGCCGGGTGGCGGGCATGGCGCCCTCTTCCAGCACATGCACGAAACGCTCATCCGCATACGCCGCGTCGAGGGCCGCGCGCGCGTCCGCCACGCTCTGTCCCGGCGCCAGGCGCGCATAGCAGGTCACGAGTTCACCCCGGTTCATGGGCACCAGATGAGGGGTGAAATTGACGGTCACCGGCGCTAGAGCCGCCTTTGAAAGCTCTTGTTCAATCTCCGGCGCATGGCGGTGCTTGGCGACTGCGTAGGGATGCAGCGCTTCAGAGACTTCGCAGAACAGGTTCTGTTCCTTCAGACCGCGACCGGCGCCGGACACACCGGACTTGGCGTCGATGATGAGATCATCCGTACCAATCACACCAGCACTCACCAGCGGCAACAAGGCGAGTAAGGTCGCGGTGGGATAGCAGCCGGGACAGGCCACGAGCCGGGCCCGTGCCACATCATCGCGCGCCCGTTCCGTCAGGCCGTAAACCGCCTGGGGCTGAAGGGCCAACGCCCGGTGGTCGTGACCGTACCACTGCGCATAAACATCAGGATCGGTGAGGCGAAAATCCGCCGACAGATCGACGACCTTGAGCCGCTGGGGCAGCGCCGCCACGATTTCTTGCGTGGTGCCATGGGGCAGTGCGCAAAAGACCGTTTCCACCTGGTCCCAGTCGGCATCTTCCACCTTGACCAGGTCGGGGGTCGCAGCACTGCCGGTGAGGCCCGGGCGCAGATGGGGAAACACCTGCGCCAACGCTTTGCCCGCATGGGCATTAGCAGTGAGGATCCGCAGCTCGGTGTGCGGATGAGCAGCGAGCAGGCGCACCAGATCGGCGCCCGTGTAGCCGCTCGCGCCCAGAACGGCGACCGGATGCGTGGAGGCCGCCATGGCCGGCCTCAACGCTTGGAGAACTGGAAGCTACGACGGGCTTTGGCGCGGCCGTACTTTTTGCGTTCCACCACCCGGCTGTCGCGGGTGAGGAAGCCATGCTTCTTCAACACCGGCCGCAGATCCGGCTCGTAATAGGTGAGCGCCTTGGACAGGCCGTGACGCACCGCGCCCGCCTGGCCCGATAGACCGCCGCCCGTCACCGTGCAGATGATATCGTATTGCGATGCGCGCTCGGCCACTTGCAAAGGCTGGCGCAGGATCATCCGCAGCACTGGACGTGCGAAATAGATCTCGATGTCCTTGCCATTGATGGTCACCTGGCCGGTGCCGCGCTTGATCCAGACGCGGGCCACCGCGTTCTTGCGCTTACCCGTGGCATAGGCGCGGCCCAGGTCGTCGATCTTGGGCTCTGCAGGCGCGTTTTGCTCGGCGGCCGCCGCGACGGTCGCGTCCTCGCCCAGCGTGCTCAGATCCTTCAGGGTCCGGGGTTCTTCAGTGGACATAATCAGCCCCTCAGCGTGTTTTTCGGATTGAGCGACGCGATGTCGAGCGTCGCGGGCTGCTGCGCTTCATGGGGATGCTCCGGCCCCGCATAAACGCGCAGATTGGACATCTGTTTGCGCGCCAGCGGCCCTTTGGGCAGCATGCGCTCCACCGCCTTATAGAGCACCCGCTCGGGGAAGCGCCCGTCGAGCAGCTTGTCGGCTGTGCGCTCCTTGATGCCGCCCGGATAGCCCGTGTGCCAGTAGTAGGTTTTATCGGTGCGCTTGTTGCCGGTGAAGATGACCTTCTCGGCATTCACGATGACGACATTGTCGCCGCAATCCATGTGCGGCGTGTAGTCAGGCCGGTGCTTGCCGCGCAGGCGCATCGCCACCAGCGATGCCAGCCGGCCGACCACCAGACCGTCCGCATCGATCAGAACCCATTTCTTCTCGATATCGGACGGCTTCAGGTTATAGGTTTTCATCTCAGCCCTCGTCGGTTGGGCGCGCGCAGCTCCGTTCGGGCCGTCGCGATGCGAAGCCGCTGATCTAGGGGACCCGGGCGGTGAAGTCAACACGACCCCTGAGAAGAAAGCTTATTAAAATCAGCACCTTAGATTTGAGGTATTATTTTACCACACATTTTCCCTGTCTCACACAGCCATGGAGACCGTCATGACCCTCGCCTCCCCTGACACGGTGCTGCTGGAGCATCGCAGCGGCGCGATCGCCACGCTGACTTTGAACCGGGCCCACGCGCGCAACAGCCTGTCGGTGGATCTGATGACGACGCTGAATGGCGCGTTGGAGCGCCTCGGCCAGGATGCCTCGGTGAAAGTCATTGTTCTCGCGGCGGCGGGCCCGGTGTTTTGTTCGGGCCATGACTTAAAGGAAATGCAGCACCACCGCGCCGACGCGGATGCTGGCAAGGCCTTTTATCATCATGTGTTCACGCTCTGCGGGGCGATGATGCAGACGATCAGCGCGATCCCCAAGCCAGTGATCGCGCAAGTGCAGGGGATGGCCACGGCGGCGGGCTGTCAGCTCGTGGCGGCGTGTGATCTGGCGGTGGCGGCGCATGATGCGCGCTTTGCCACGCCTGGCGTGAATATCGGCCTGTTCTGCTCCACGCCCATGGTGGCGCTCACGCGCAATGTGGCGCGCAAGCCGGCCATGGAGATGCTGCTCCTGGGCGATCCCATCGATGCGGAGACCGCCAAGACTCTGGGCCTCGTCAATCGGGTCGTGGCCTCGGATGTGATCGTGCCAGAAACGCTGGCGCTGGCGGAGCAGATCGCCCAAAAGCCCTCTCATGTGGTCGCGATCGGGAAAGAGGCCTTCCATGCCCAAGCGGATATGAGTGTGCCAGAGGCGTATGCTTACACAGCAGATGTCATGGTCCGGAACATGCTCGACCTTGACGCGCAGGAAGGCATCGGCGCGTTCCTAGACAAACGGGAGCCGGAATGGCGTTGAGCGATGAGGCCCCCTGGGGGCTCGCGCTTGTTCCCGCCTTTGATGGCCGTGATGATTTGCCAGATGGCTTGGCAATCGCCATCATTGGCGACAGGATCGGCGCGTTTATGTCCTCTCAAAGCGAAGCGGCATCATGGTTGACCTAACGTATACAGACGATTTTCTGCGAGAGATCCTCACCGGTGTGAAGACCATCGCGGTCGTGGGCGCCAGCGCCAACCCTGAGCGCGCGAGCCACGAGATTACCGCCTTCCTGATCGAACGCGGCTATACAGTCTACCCGGTGAATCCGGCGCTGAAAGGCGAGCCGCTCTTGGGTCGGCCCAGCGTCGCCAGCCTTGCAGACGTGCCCGAGCCCATCGACATGGTGGATGTTTTCCGCCGTTCCGAAGACGCCGGCGCGGTGGTGGATGAGGCCATCGCGGCCGGCGCCAAGGTCGTGTGGATGCAGCTCGGCGTGCGCGATGACGCCGCCGCGGCCCGCGCCGAAGCCGCAGGTCTGAAAGTGGTCATGGACCGGTGTCCGAAAATCGAGACCCGACGGCTGCGATTGGCCTGAAGTGGCCGGCCGCCAAGTCTGCCATCTTCATACTGCCAAGTTAACCATCTTCATACTGAAAGTCCCGTGCCACCAGCGCACGCCAGCGGGACTGGCGATGGCGATAGAACATCTGGGCGAAAAGCCAGATGAACGGCGTCAACAGACCCGCTTCCACCTCCACCCGGTCAGTATAGCGCGTGCCGCCGGCGCCGTCGGGCTCCAGAAAGATCCAATGGTCCCAACGTGAGACCAGCTGGCCCGACCCATTGTCGCGTAAGGCGAAATGGCCGGCCCGTGTGTCGTCTGGATGGAAACTGGTGACAATCCATTGCCGCCCCATGGGCAAAACGCCGAGAAAGCGCAGCGCCACCAGATAGCGCCCCTCCTCCCAGGTCTCTGGAAGGGTCTCTGGCTGAATGGGCTCAAAGCGCAGAATTGGCGCGGCGACATGTTCGAGCAGCTCAGTGCGGCGCAGTTCCTGCCAAATGCGCTCAGGCGGCGCAGCGAGTGCCGTCGTGATCTCCACGCGCATCGTGGTGGCCTTATGGTTTGGCCGCATGGGTCTGGGCGGCCGGTTTGTCCCAATGGCGAACCACCATCAAACCAGCAAGCGCCGCGGCTGCAATGATGTAAATCACACCGCCCAGCACAATGGCATCAAAACTCACGCCCTGGTCGATCATCCAGCCCATGGAATACGGCGCCAGTGCCGTCGCCACCATCATCAAGGCGCCGGTCAAGGCGCGCACAGATCCCACATGGCGCGGCCCATAGATCTCTGCCCACATGGCCACGCCAATGGGCATGATCAGCCCCATGCTTGCCCCGGACAAGGTCATGTAGATCCAGGCCAAAGCCTGCGCATCGCCTAAGGCCAGCGCGTTAATCCCCAAGGCCAGCGGCAACTTGATCGTCGGGATGAGCCAGCGCGTGCCATAGCGGTCAATCAGCCCCCCCCCCACAAGCGAAAAGACCAGGCTTGCCAGCGAATAGGCGATGAAGGTCGTGGGCAAGAGCGCGTCCGGCCACCCCTTCACATCCGTCAAGTGGTGCTGATGGAAGATCAGCCCCGTGATGAAGTAAGGCATGGCCAGCATGGTGGGCGTCACCATGTAGAGGCGCACATCGCGTAACAGCACCCGCCGGGTCCATGTCCCGCTGTCGAGGTCAGCTTCGCCCTGAGACTGACCCTCGCTTGTTTCCGCCAGGAAGCGAGCATGGCGCTCCGTCTGCCCCCGGAGCAACCACAGCATCAACGGCACGAGAAAGAGCGTTAAGGCGAGCGCGCTATAAAGCCATGCGTCGCGCCAGCCCAACATAGCGCCAAGCCAAGTGCCGAAAGCCGGGGTCACCGCATGGGCGAGCATCATGCCAAGCGAAGCAATCGCCAGCGCCTTGCCTCGGTCCCGGTCGAAATAGCGCGCCATGGACGTGGTGGCGGCATGGGACATAAGCCCCTGCCCGCACAGGCGCAACAGGAACAGGGCTAGCCCAAGGCCAACAGCTCCCGCGGCAAAGGACAGGGCAAAACAGCCCACAATCAGCCCACTGCAAATAAGGGCCGTGAACAGCCGCAGGTCCACGTCATCGATCTTGCGTCCCAGCCAGATCATGAACCCGCTCGCCGCCGCCGTGGCGAGCGAATAGGCAAGCCCGATCTCTCCATGGCTCAGATCGAACGCCTCGCGCAGGCCACTGTTGAACTGCGCGATGTAGTAGGTCTGTCCAAAGCTGGTGAAAAACAGCATCAGCATGCCGTAGGACAGAAACCGCGTATTCGCTGTGAAAAAGGCAGAATAGCTCATGGGCTGACGCCTCCCGCGCGTGCGCCCTCGCCGAGGCCGGTTGGCCTCACGAGTTGTGTTCAGCACTGTGCTAAGGGAAAGGCCCTTGGCGCCCCCCGCGCCAACGGCCCCATCACTCTATCGGGAAACGCGCCGCTGCCAAGCACTCATCAGCGGATGGAGCGCAGGTCCGGTTCCGGCAGGCTGGCATCATTGATGCTCAAAGCCCCCGGCTCCACCAGGTCCCACCCCTTTTGCTTCATGCAGTTGATGTACACGGTTTTGTCCGGGCCATGACGGTCGTCAAAGAACTCCAGACGCTTGCGATCAACGGCGAGCTTGGCGTCGCCTGGGGGGTTTGTCGCGGTGCGCGCCTCGGCCCGGCAGGTGCCGTGATCGGTCAGCAGCACGCCTTTGGAGGGGCTGGCGAAGCTGGCCTGGAATATCGGCGTTGCCGCATCCGGTTTCGCCTCGGCGCGCTCGAACGGGCGCTCGACCTTGCCCACGCGGGCAACCTCCGGCTTTGTCACCGTGCCGGTGGCACTCGGTGTCGGGTCTAGATTGGCGCACCCGCCCAGCGCCACCGCCAAAGCGGCCACCCCCACAACGCGCAGTCGATACAACATGGCTTTGTCCTCCTCTCAGCGATCTGAGCCCTGGTCTCACACTGGATTTGTGGCCAGGCCATGGCGCTCAGACGCGGCGGAGACGGCCGGACGCAAGCGATAGACCATATGCACCACCGCGATCAGCACCAACGCCGCCCCGCCCTGATGCAGGGTCCCAAGCCACAC
Source organism: uncultured Alphaproteobacteria bacterium (assembly GCA_964625525.1). Classification (GTDB taxonomy): domain Bacteria; phylum Pseudomonadota; class Alphaproteobacteria; order JAJFIK01; family JAJFIK01; genus CAZVEE01. Next base: position 13,367 of record CAZVEE010000013.1, read on the forward strand.
CGGCACCACCGCCAGAAGCGTCCAAATCCCCAGGAGCACCTGGGCCAGCACCGCCGCACCGACGATCATCACGCTCTGGCGCGCGGCCGCGCTCAGCGGTCGGCGTAACGCCCACCAGACCATAGCGGCCGTACACAGCGTGACCGCATAGGCGAGCATTCGGTGCATGAATTGCGCGGTCAGGTGACTTTCGAACAAGTTCATGTACCAGGGGCTCATATCCCACAAGCCCGCCGGAATCACCTGGCCCTCCATGAGTGGCCAGGTGTTGTAGATGTGTCCGGCGCGCAAGCCCGCCACAAAGCCACCCATGAGAATTTGCACGAACACCAGCCCCAATAGCCCAAGGGCCACGGCGTATAGCATTCGGTTGCCCCGCGCGCCGGCCCGCGGCCGTCCCCGCTCGCCGATCAAAAGCTCAAAGGCGACCCAGGCCATGGCGGCCAAAATCACGAAAGCCAACCCCAAATGCGCGGTAAGGCGGTACTGGCTCACATCGATGCGGTCCACCAGACCGCTCTGCACCATGTACCAGCCCAGCACCCCTTGCAGGCCCCCCATGACGAAGAGCGCCACAAGTTTGACCTTCAGCGGCCCGTCGAGCCGACCGCGAATCCAAAACCAGGCCATGCCCGCAAAGAACAGCAACCCGATCAGCCGGCCCAGCAGCCGGTGTCCCCACTCCCAGTAATAGATGACCTTGAAATCGGCCATGCTCATGCCGCGGTTAACGTACTGGTATTCGGGGATCTGGCGGTACTTCTCCAGCTCTTCTTCCCAGCCTTGCGCGGTCAGCGGCGGCAAAATCCCCGTGACGGGACGCCATTCCGTGATGGAGAGGCCGGATTCGGTGAGCCGGGTGGCTCCGCCGACCATGATCATCAGCACCAACACCCCGCACATAAAGACAAGCCACCAACCCACGGCGCGCCGGCCGGCCTCGGCCTGGCTACGACCAGGCATGGCGGCGGTGGGCGTGGCGGCGCTGGAGGGGGGGGCGACGGCGTCGAGCGATGTCATGTCTCAGCATCCCGAACAGTGAAGCCCTTTCTTTCGGATCGGGCCTGTCTATGATCTGTCATCGAGATATAGGACACCGCGAGAGCCGGCAAGCGAGGCCCGCCGCCGCAGGTCGACCGCATCAGGCGCGGGGTCTCACGCCGCTCCTTAAGGGGCTGACACCATGTTGAGGGGGCTGACACCATGTTGAGGGGGCTGACACCATGACCGCACGCGTGCGCAAGCTGCTCGGCAGCATTCTGCTGATCGTCGTCATTATCGGCTACATCCTCTTGGTGTCGTGGGTCGGTGGCTTCCTGCCACAAGACAATGTGTGGATCTTGCTCGCCTTCTATGCGGTGGCCGGCATCATCTGGGTCTTTCCCATGCGCAGCGTCATGATGTGGATGAACCAGCCGGACCCAGAGTGAGGGCGCGCCCACAACATCGCTTTGCGCGCTGCGGAAAACCCGCTACATCTGAGCACCACGTTTGAGATTGCGGGGACCGCCGTTATGGAAGCCATTCTGCCCATCGTTCTGTTCATTGTCGTTCTGCTCATCCTGAACCGGGTGGAGTTCGGCAGCTTCGACTGAGGTTGCCCCTGACAGCCGGCGACACCCGGGGGGACAGCGCGCATGACCTGGACGTGGATCGCCATCGCTGGCTACATGGCCCTCAATATTGCCGTGGGCGCCTGGGCCTCTCGTTTCATCAAAACAGAAAGCGACTATCTGGTGGCCGGGCGCTCGCTCGGCTTTGGCCTGACGACCGTGTCGCTTTTTGCCACTTGGTTTGGGGCGGAGACGGTGATCGGATCCTCCGCCGCCATTGCCGAGGACGGGCTTGCGGGTGGTCGGGCCGATCCGTTCGGCTATTCCTTGTGCCTGCTGGGCATGGGGTTGCTGCTCGCTTATGAGTTGCGGCGGCGCAATTATGTGACCATCGGCGACTTTTTTCGCGAGCGCTACTCGCGCACGGCGGAAGTCACCGGCTCGCTTCTCTTCATCCCTAGCGTGCTCGTGTGGGGCGCGGCCCAGTTTCTGGCCTTCGCGCAGATCCTGGTGGTGTTGACCGGGGTAGAGCTGCAGGTGGCGCTGTTCGCGAGCATGCTCATCATTGTCACCTACACCACACTCGGCGGCATGTTGGCCGACGCCATTACCGATTTCGTTCAAGCCATCGTGCTGATCATCGGCCTGATCATTCTCCTGGTCATCGTCGTGACCGCTTCCGGCGGCTTTGCGGAGGCCATGGGGCGGGTTCAACCGGCGCAACTGTCCTTCATCGGCGAGGACGAAAGCCTGTGGGCGCGGCTCGATGTGTGGGCGGTGCCGGTGCTGGGATCGCTGGTGAGCCAGGTGGCGCTGTCTAAAGTGCTGGCCGCGCGCTCTCCGGAAGTCGCGCGAGCGGCCTCCTTCGGAGCCTTCGGCCTTTACCTGACCGCGGGCATGGTGCCGGTGATCTTGGCGCTGATCGCCCCGCATCTGGGCATTCCGCTGGGCACAGGCGATGAGTTCCTGCCGCAGCTGGCGAGCGACCTGCTGCCACCGGTACTGGGCATCATTTTCATGGGCGCGCTGCTGTCGGCGATCCTCTCGACGGTCGACTCGACGCTGCTGACCATTTCAGCATTGGTATCCCACAATGTGGTGGTGCCAGTGCTGGGCGATATCGAAGAGCGCCGTAAAGTGTGGCTTGCGCGGGCGGTGGTGATCGTGGCGGGCGTGTCCGCCTGGGTGATCGCGGCCTTGGGCGAGAGTATTCTGGGTCTGGTGCTGCTGGCGGATTCCATCGGCACGGCGGGCCTTGTCACGGCCGTCCTGATTGGGCTCTACGCGCCCCGCTTTGGTGGCGCCATGGCGGCGCTCGCGGCCTTCGCCGGCGGCCTGGTGGCCTTCCCCATTGGCGAGCAAATCCTGCAGGTGGAAGCGCCTTACGCCCTCAGCCTCGCCACCGCCGTCGGCGCCTACGTCCTGGTGGCCGTATGGGAGCAGATCGCCCCATCAAAGCCTGTCGCGGTCAGCCGTTAACGGGTGGGCGCCCCATAGAGATCATGCGCGCGTGCATCGAAGGCGGAGACCATGCGCCGCACAGCCTCTGAAAAGACCGCCGAAATCAGCATCTGGAGCATGGTGGAGCTGAAGGCGAAGTCGATGTGAAAATCGACCGTACACGACCCGTCCGGGTTCTCCAGAAACAGCCAACGGTTCTCCAAATGGCTGAACGGGCCTTTCAGATAATCAATGTCGATGCGTTTGGCGTCTTGGTCGAGCACCACGCGGCTGCGGAAACTCTCCCGGTAGAGCTTAAAGCGCACGCCCAGATCCGCGATGATCACCTCGCGCCCCTGCGCGTCCGTTGACCGTTCCCGAATACGCGCCGTGTGGCACCAGGGCAAAAACTCCGGGTACCGCTCCACATCGGCCACAAGGTCGAAAATCTGTTCTGGACTATAGGGCAGCCGGCGCTGCTGCTGATGCACCGTCATGCGGACGATCCATTCCCGAGCGCGGCGGCCCGGGCCGCGCGCAGCCGCTCGAAATCCTCACCCGCATGATAGCTAGAGCGGGTGAGCGGGCTCGCGGAGACCAGCAAAAAGCCCTTGGCCAATGCGATGGTTTCATAACCCTTGAACTCGTCCGGCGTGACGAAACGGGCGATCGCATGGTGTTTGCGCGTGGGCTGAAGATACTGCCCAATGGTCAGAAAATCGACCCGCGCGGAGCGCAGATCATCCATGACCTGCATGACCTCTTCGCGCTCCTCACCCAGCCCGACCATCAGGCCGGATTTAGTGAACATGGACGCATCCAGGTCCTTCACCCGGTCTAACAGCCGGATGGAATGGTAGTAGCGCGCCCCCGGACGCACCTCCAGATAGAGCCGCGGCACTGTCTCCAGATTATGGTTGAAGACGTCGGGACGGGCCTCGACCACCACCTCAAGCGCCCCGGGTTTACGCAGAAAGTCCGGGGTCAGCACTTCGATGGTGGTGGTGGGATTGGCGGCGCGAATGGCCGTGATCACGTCGGCGAAATGCTGCGCGCCCCCATCGGCCAAGTCGTCCCGGTCCACACTGGTGATCACCACATGTTCCAGGCCCAGCTTCGCCACCGCCGCCGCCACGCGCGCCGGCTCGTCGGTGTCGAGCGGTTGTGGCAGGCCCGTGCGCACATTGCAGAAGGCGCAGGCGCGGGTACAGATCTCGCCCATGATCATCATGGTTGCGTGCCGCTTGGTCCAGCACTCGCCAATATTCGGACAGCCCGCCTCTTCGCATACGGTCACCAGGCCATGCTCGCGCACGATCGCCCGGGTCTCGGCATATTCCGGCGAGGTGGGCGCCTTAACCCGGATCCATTCGGGCTTGCGCGGCACATCAGAGTCAGGGCGATGCTGCTTCTCGGGATGGCGCGGCCGTTCGGCCCCATCCTGAGCTTTCCCCTTGTCCCGAGGCGGCTTGTCAGATCCGTTCACATTGTCGATGAGGGTGACCATCGATCACTCCGTGCGTTCCAGAGAGGCGAGACCTTGGATATAGGGGCGCGCGCCGTCAAGCCGAGAGGCCGCCGCGTCGCGCCTAGAGCGCTTTCGGGAAAAGTGTGCGCGGTTTTCCGCCCGGAAAGCGCGCCAAACCAAAGACCGAGAGCCGTTTCAATGATCTGGTTTTCATTGAAACGGCTCTAGTCCCGAAGGCGAACACCGCGATCGGGCACACCAAAGATGAGGCCAAAGTTAAAGGTCATCCGTCACAAAGACCGCATGAAGCCTTGACCGTGACCGGCGGATCACGAACTTCTCTTAAGCGTGCCTCATTTTTGCCGTTACATTAAGGGCAAGTAAGGCATCCGAAAGATTATGCCGAAGATCGGCAGAGAAAAGACCGGATCGCACCATGGGTGCGGTCGGTTTGGATCACTCAGGGGTTTGGTACACGGTGGGCGCTGAAGCACCATATGCGGACAGCATGATTATCCTGGTCGGGCTTGCCTGGCTTGGCCTGCTGGGCTGGTTGTTTCTGCTCACGCGTTCGTTCAGCCGGGTGCTGGCCTGGGTGTTCCTGGTGGCCGGCCTGCTTGCGCCCATGGCCCTCTTTTACGGGTCCAACCGGGTCATTGCCTCCCACTGCACCGAACGCAGCGTTCTGAACGGCTACAGCGCCGATAACATCTATCGGTTCAACATCGTCTCACGTCAGTGCCTCGACAAGCCTGGGCGCCAGTTTGAAGTACGAATCGGACGTGCGGGCAATCTGGAACCGCTTTTCACCGTGTTTGAAGGCGATGATCTCAGCCGTCCCATGGGCGTCACGCAACGGGGCCGGCACGAATTCGCCATCATCATTGCGCCCGCCAACCGGGCGGGTGGCGAAGCGCGCCAACCTCTGATCGTGCGTATGGATCCAGTCAGCGGTAAGCCGGACAACCGCTACACCTATCGTTGGCGTCTGTCCGAAGGCTAAGGTGGCCTCTCTCAAGCTTGGCAAAGCGTTAAACTAGACGTCCACCAAGTGAGCCAGCAGCGAGCGCAGGACGATTTCCGCCCGGCTCGGCAAGACACCCGGCCCACCATCTCCCAGATCCGCCACCTTCTCCACCAGCAGCCATGCGAGCCCATGCATGGTGGCCCACATGCCAATGCCCAGCGCCGGGTTCTTCAGGATACAACCGATATGGTCGGCCACCTGCTCCGTTGCGCCGGTGAGTTCGGCATAATCCTGACGGTTAGAGATATCGCGCCCGAACATCAGGCGGAACAGTTCCGGATTGTTGGTGGCAAAGCGGATATACGCCCCGCCAATGGCGATCACCGCATCTTCCGCGTCGTGGGCAAAGGGCAATGCCGACTGCTCGATCTCGTCTAGCAGTTGAATGAAGCCCGCCGCCGCAACGGCCGCCAGCAGCGCTTCCCGATCCTTGAAATGGCGATAGGGCGCCGTCTGCGACACACCCGCCGCCCGGGCCGCGCCGCGCAGGGACAACCCGGCCAGGCCCTTGTCACGCAATTCATCCGCCGCCGCCCGGATCAGCGCCGCACGCAGATTACCGTGGTGATAGCGGTCCTTGGGCTTGCGATAACTCGGCGTGTCTTCACATAAGGCAGCGGGGCCGAGAGCGGTGGCTGTGGCGGTCATGGGAGTCCTCCTTCCAAAGACATCGCGTGCGAGGCTATCCCGTCACCCGTCAACATTCTTACCCTCAAGTGATTCGCGCTTTGCGCCAATCCGTTAACCAACAGTTAGGAACCTGCTCAGAGTCGTGACAAAAAAAGCGGCCTCCCGCAGGAGGCCGCCTTCCCTTGCCACAGGGCCGTCTTGTGCGATCAGCCGCGCGGAGACATGCGCAGTTGTTCCTTCATGGACAGGAACGTGCTCATGCGGTCATTCACCGCCACCGGCAGCACCGTGCGCGCCACCAAACGGCGCTCGGCGAAGAAGGTCTGGTCGAGGGTACCGGCGATGGCCACCACGTCGCCGCGTTTAATGCTGGCAAAGCGGGCGCCGTTGAAGCGGTCGAGCGCGCCCGCGTCCACTTCGATGATTTCGCTCCCCGTGTTCAGCGCCAGGCCCGTGTCGTCCACCGACGCCACTTTACCCACCAGGTTCAACCGCGCGCCGTCCTGGTAATCAGACGCTTGACCATACAGCGTGTAGCCAACTTCCCGATTAGAATCCTGGGAAAAGTAGAAGGTCTTGCGGCTGTGGACATAAAGACTATCCGCGTCGATCTGCGCGGTGCCGGCGGCCGGGTCCAGCGTGCCGTAAACCGTAACGCTCTCGCCATCACCCAACTTTGTTTCGGTGTTGTACCAAACCCAATCGGCCATATCGATCGCAACCGCGAGATCGCCGTCGGTGACGGTGAACCCCTGAGCCTTGCTGCCAGTCACTTCACCCGTTACTGACACCCGCTCCACCGTAGACTGATTATCCGCCTGCGCCGGAAGCATAGCGGCGACACCCATCGCCAGACCTAAACCCATCGCACGGAGCGTTTTGTGGAAGCTCATCTGCTTCTCCTTTTGGATACACGCCACCTGATCGGAGCCGCGAGCCCATCGCGCTAAACAGCTCCGTTGAAAACCCATTCTTTTGGCTTCTGTTGTCTCAGCACCGCCCGCGCATGAGCGCCAAACTCACGCGCTGGTCATGAGACTAACGTAATGACGAGCTGTTCAGCCGTACACGGCCAATCCATTAAGGGAAGGTTAAACACACGTTAGGTGTGACACCGGTCAAGCTCCGGAACGGACATATCGTCCGGGAACGACCGAACCTTACGATCCAGTCATATTCCGCCTACGTCTTGATTTGATTGACCTATTGGGGTTTGCGGTGAAAAGCGCGCAAACGAGCAATGAGACTGGACGTATCCCAGCGCCCACCGCCAAGCGCTTGAACTTCCGAATAAAACTGGTCCACAAGGGCGGCCACAGGCAGGTGCGCGCCGTTGGTGCGGGCTTCGGCCAGGCAAATCCCCAAATCCTTGCGCATCCAGTCCACGGCAAAACCGAAATCGAACGCCCCTTCGGCCATCGTGGCGGCGCGATTGTCCATCTGCCAGGACTGGGCCGCCCCTTTGGCTATGACATCCGTCACAGAAACCGGGTCGAGACCGGCGGCCTCGGCAAAGGCGAGACCTTCCGCCAAACCCTGCACGACCCCGGCATTGCAGATCTGATTGACCATCTTGGTGAGCTGGCCGGCGCCGGCCGGGCCCATCAGCTTCACCATTTTCGCGTAAACGTCGATGAACGGGAGGGCCTGCGCGTAGGCGGTGTCTGTGCCGCCCACCATCACCGTGAGCTGGCCGGTCTGCGCGCCCGCCTGCCCGCCAGAAACCGGAGCATCAAGACATCCCAGGCCCAGGGCCTCGGCCGCACCGGCCAAGTCCCGCGCCAATGCGGCCGAGGCGGTGGTGTGATCCACAAACACCGCCCCTGGGGCCATGGCTTCGAGCGCCCCTTCCGGGCCCAAGGCCACGGCGCGCACATCATCGTCATTGCCAACACAGGCGAAGACGACCTCGGCCCCTGTTGCGGCCTCGGCCGGGGTTGCCACCGCCACGCCACCATGGGCCCCGACCCAAGCCGCGGATTTGGCGGCGGTGCGATTGTAGACCCGCACCCGATGACCCGCGGTCGCCAAATGACCCGCCATGGGAAAGCCCATCACACCCAGACCCAGAAACGCCACCGTCCGTCCGCTCATGCCAGTTTTTTCATCCTCTCTCAGGGACATGCACACCTATTGGGGATCCTATATGATCGCGCCCGCAGTCGGGATTGAGAAAAGCAAAATGAGGGGTTGAGGCATGGGAACGGTGCTGAAATGGCTGGGGCGGATGGTCCTGGGGCTGGTTGTGGTCATGCTCGGCTTGGGGCTCGTGGCCTATTGGCGCATGACGGCGTCACTGCCCTGGACGGAAGGCGAACGCAGCGCAGCCGGGCTGAGTGCTCCAGTGGAACTGCTGCGCGGAGCCCATGCCATTCCCCATATCAGCGGCGAAAGTGACGAGGACGTTTTCTTTGGCCTTGGTTACGCCCATGCCCAAGACCGGTTTTGGCAGATGGACCTGAACCGGCGTTTCGTCAGCGGCCGGCTCTCGGAACTCGTGGGCGAGGTGGCGCTGTCGAGCGACATGCTCATGCGCGCGCTGGATCTGGGCGGGCATGCGGAGCGCAGCCTGGCAAGCCTGCCGGCGGATGCGCGCGCCTGGCTTGAGGCCTATACGCGCGGCGTGAACGCCGTCCTCGACGATCCCGATTTCGTGGCGCCACCGGAATATGTGGTGCTTCTGGCGAGCCCGGAGCGGTGGCGCCCGGAAGACAGTCTGGCGGCACTCAAAGCCATGGCCTTCAATCTGGGCGGCAATGCCTGGGACGAGTTTGCCCGCGCCTACTACATCGACAAGCTGGGTCCGGAAAAAGGCCCGCAATTCACCGACCCGCCGCACCCGCCCTTTTTTGTCTCTTTGAGCCCGGAAGATCTGGGCCTGTCCGCGGATGACACAGCGGCAGAGAGCGAGGGCGCGCCGGACGGGCTGACCAATGCCAGCGGTGCGCCGGCGGACCAGTCCAACAACTGGGTTGTGGACGGCAGCCGCACCGTCTCCGGCAGCCCGATCCTGGCCAATGACCCGCATCTGGCCGCCAGCCAGCCGGGCATCTGGTACATGGCACACTTGGCCTTTCCTGACCGCAATGTGGTGGGCGTGTCGATCCCCGGCATTCCGGCGATCATCCTGGGCCGGAACGATGTGAGCGCCTGGGGCATGACCAATACGGGGCCGGACGTGCAAGACCTTTATGTGGTCACGCGCTCGCCTCATGACCCCTCACTCTATCTGGGGCCTGATGGCCCGGAAGCGTTCATCACGCGCGAAGATGAGATCACCGTGCGCTTCGCCGGGACCCGCACCGCCGAGTTCCTCGCCACCCGCCACGGACCGGTCTTGCCCAAAGGGCATACCATCATGACCGATCTGGCGGCGGAGGATCAGGAAGTGGCCATGGCCTTTGCCACGCTATCCGGTCAGGATCATTCGCTGGCGGGCCTGATGTACATGATGCGCAATGACTCTTGGGCCGGCTTTTCAGACATCGGCCGCTACTTCACCGGTCCCATGCAGAGCGTGGTCTACGCTCACCGGGATGGCGATATCGGCCTGTTGCTGCCGGGCTCGGTGCCGGTGCGCAGCCCCGACCATGACAGCGCCGGGCGCCTGCCCGTGGATGGAGGTCTGGCGCAAAACGATTGGCAGGGTTTTATTCCGACGGCGGAGTTGCCGAAAGTTCTCAATCCACGCAGCGGTATGATCGTGACGGCCAACAATAAGATCGTGCCGGATGAATACCCCCATTCCCTCACCCAGGACTGGGTGGCGACGGAACGGGCGCGACGCATCGCAGACTTGCTGGACCGGGAACGCCGGCATGACCTCGACTCCATGGCCGCAATCCAGCTCGATACGGTTGGTCTGCGCACCCGTCAGCTTCTGCCGCTGCTGACAGCCGTTCCCGCCCCCGATGGCCGCGCCCGGGAGGCCCGGGCGCTGCTCGCCGACTGGGATGGGGATTTCGCCGCGGATCGCGCAGAGCCTCTCCTCTACGCGGCCTGGATCGCGGAACTGGGGCGGCTCATCTACGCGGATGATCTGGGCGAAGACTTCCGCCGCGCCTGGCGCCTGAACGAGACCTTCCTGCTCAGTGTGGTGGACGGCACCCACGCCGCATGGTGCGATGTGATCGACACGCCAGACACGGAAGAGACCTGTGAGCCGCTCATCGCCCGCGCGCTGGAAAATGCCGTGGAGACCCTGACAGACGCCTATGGTCGGGACATGAGCGCCTGGCGCTGGGGCGAGCCCCATGGGGCGCATTTCGACCACCAGCCTTTCGACGTCTTCCCGCTCCTTGGCGATCTGTTCTCGCGGCGCGCGCCCCATGGCGGCAGTCAGGACACGGTCAATGTGGGGGCGTTTGCGGTGCGCAACACACCGGATTTCTCCACGGTCTGGATCCCCAGTTTCCGCGCACTCTACGACCTCTCGGCGCTGGAGGACTCGCGGCTGATCATTCCCACCGGACAGTCAGGCCATCTGCTCTCGCCCCATTATGACGACCTGTCTTCCCTTTGGTCCGAGGGCGCCTATTTGACTGTGCGCACGGATCTCGACGCGGTGCGCCCCACGGCCCAACGCCTGGTGCTGACCCCCACGGCGGAATAAGGGATGTCGATCATGCGGATTGTGCGCTGGATCTTGATTGGTTTGGGCGTCCTTGTGCTGCTGCTGGGGCTATTCGCGGCGGAACGGTTCTGGACCCTCAGCGGATCCTTGCCCGATCTGGAGGGCGAAATCACAGCACCGGGGCTCGGCGCCCCGGTGGAGATCATCCGGGACCGGCACGGCATTCCGCATATCGAGGCCCAGAACCTCGACGATGCGCTTTACGGTCTGGGGCTCGTCCATGCCCAGGACCGATTATGGCAGATGACACTGCTGCGGCGCATTGGTCAGGGGCGCACGGCGGAAGTCTTCGGCTCATTCGCGCTGGAGGCTGATCGCAATCTGCGGGCGCTGGGCCTGGCGCCGGCGGCCCAGGCGAGCCTTGAGACGCTTGATCCAGCGTCACGGCGGGCGTTGCAGGCCTATGCAGCCGGCGTCAATGCGATCATCACCGCACAGGACCGCCCCTGGCCACCGGAATTCTTCCTGACACAAACCACACCGGAGCCCTGGGCGCCGGTGGATTCCGTCATGCTATTGAACATGTTGAGCCTGGGTCTGTCGGCCAATGCGTTCAACGAGTTGGGGCGGGTCACTCTGTCCGGTCATCTGACGCCCGAGCAAGTGGCGCAGATCATGGCGCCGATGCCGGGCCTGCCCGCGGACTTTGATGCGGACGCCTTCCGCCAAACCGACACCACGGACGCGGCACAAGAGCTGGCCGGTCACATGCTGGAGCTGCGCGGCGCCTCCAACAACTGGGTTGTGGACGGACAATGGACCGCGGATGGCGAGCCCCTGCTGGCTAATGACCCGCATTTGGGCCTGACCATGCCAAGTGTCTGGTATCTTGCGCATCTTAAGTTCGGCGGGCGCAACGCCATGGGCGGCACCATGGCCGGTATCCCCTCCGTCCTTATCGGGCAGACCGACGATATCGCCTGGGGGCTGACCACCACAGGCGCGGATGTGCAGGACCTGGTGCTGGAACGCCTGGAGGGCGATCAGTATCTCACGCCTGCCGGACCGCGCGCGTTCGAAACCCGGGAAGAAACCATCCGGGTGCGCTTCGGCGAGACGGTGACCCAGACCATTCGCCTCTCGCGCAACGGCCCGCTCTTGCCGCTGCTGGAGGAGATGGCGCCAGAGGGCCATGCCTATGCGCTGAAATGGACGGCCCTGTCACCGGAGAACCGGACCGTCGATGCCTCGCTGGCAATATTGCGGGCGCGCAGCGCGCCGGAGTTGCTGGACGCCCTTGAAGACTATGCAAGCCCCGTGCAAAGCCTGGTCTATGCGGATCGTCAGGGGGCGACTGGTTTCATTGTTGCGGGCGCCTTGCCCGTGCGCCATCCGGATGTGGGCGACGGTACGGTGCCGGTGAAAGGGTGGGAGCACGAGACCATCTGGACCGGGCTGCTGCCCGCCTCGCAAGCCCCGCGCCTCGACAGCCCGGCCAGCGGTTATGCGCTCACCGCGAACCATGACATCCGCCCCCCCGGCTATCCGCATCTTGTGACGCGGGATTGGCGCAACACCTTGCGCGATATCCGCATCGAAAACCAGCTGACCGCCACCCGCGCCCACACGGTGGCAAGCTTTGAGGCATTGCAACTGGACGAGCGCACAGGACTAAAGGACACGCTGCTGCCGGTCATGCTCGCGGCCGTCACCCCGAGTACGGAGAAAGGCCGCACGGCGGTGGCACGACTGACCGCATGGGACGGGGGCATGGGGCTCAAGGCCTCCGAGCCGCTGCTTATGGCGGCGTGGATGCGCGCCCTTGCACCGCTCATTGCCACGGACGAGTTGGGAGACCTCGCCGATCGCTTCAATGGTCTGCGGCCGGACTTTTTCACCAATGTGCTCTCAAACCGCGATGGTCAGGCGGTGTGGTGCGATGACACCTCAACTGGTGTGACGGAAACCTGCGCGGACCTATTGGACCAGGCCTTGATCGCGGCCATCGATGAGGTGGAAGCAGAGTATGGTGCGGATTGGGATGCCTGGCGCTGGGGCGACGCTCACACGGCGATCCACTCGCACCTGCCCTTTGGGTTTGTGCCGGGCCTGCGGGCTCTGTTCTCGCGGGCGGTGGAAAGCCCCGGCGGCTCTTACACGGTCAATCGCGGGGTCTACCGGCTGTCGGGCACGCGGCCTTATGCCAATGTGTCGGCGGGAGGCTACCGGGCGGTGTTCAAGCTGACGGATTTGTCCCGGTCCACACATATGATCGCCACGGGCCAGTCGGGTAATCCGTACTCGCCCTTCTACGACAGCTTCGTGGCGGATTGGGCGGCCGGGCGGTTCACCACCATTGCGCCGGACCGCGAGACCTATGCCCAAGACGCCGCCGGGGTGTTGCGGCTCATACCTCAGAGCGGTGACAGGCTCGAATAGGCCCCTTGATAAAACAGCAGCGGCGCATCCGTTCCGGCGGCTCGCAACGCCAGTACCTGGCCCACCAAAATCACATGATCGCCGGCGTCGTGGCGCGCCACGGTCTGGCAGTCGATCGCGGCCAAGGTGCCCGCCAAAACCGGCGCCCCCGTCTGCCAATGCTCCTGAGCCAAACCGTCCATGCGGCCATCTCCGGCAAACCGCACGGACAAGGCGTGCTGATCGTGCGCGAGCATGTTTACCGCATAGCCGGGCGCGTCGTTGAAGCGGGCAAAGCGATCTGTGTTCTTGTCCACGCACCAGAGCACCAGCGGCGGATTGAGCGACACCGACGTGAAGGAGTTCACGGTCATGCCGATCGCGGGCGCCGCCCCATCTGCCGGGCAGGTCACCACACATACGCCGGTCGCGAAACGGCCGAGCGCATCTCGAAACTCGCGGGCGGAAAACGCCATGGATCGTCAAACCTTCTTGTCTTGGGGCGCAGGCGTCGGCACCAGGCCACAGGCGCGTCTTATAGCATGGGGAGCAAGATGGGGGGCCGCGGGCTCAGGACTAGTCCCTTTGCGCTGACATCCGCGGCCTGGCCGCGGTGCTCCTCAGGCGCTCAACACCTTTCCACCGAAGGCGGCCGCGCTGTGCTTGCCCTGTTTTCGGGCATCGCTCATGCTGACCTCATGCCTGCGAACACCGAGACCAGGGGATGGGTTTCATGACACAGCTTATTCTTGTGCACCGCGCGGCCGACCAGTATCCCGCGCAAGTCCTGGCACAGGCGCTGACCAATGGCGGTCATCGGGTCGCGCTGCTCGCCGATACGGGGCCGAGCGCGACGGAGCTGGCGCTTGCGGATGCGGTGCTCCTGCTGACGGGCAATCCAGAAGGCCAGGGTGATGATCTTGGCGCGGGCCCGGAAGCCGCGCTGCTGGCCCGCAAGCTATTGGTGGTCGAGACCGCCCCCGGCGCAACGCCAGAGGCGCTTGCCGGTGCACCGGTCTCCCCATTGACCCGTTGGTATGGCGATCCCCATGACCCGCGTCTGCACGACCTGATGGCGCGGATCGCGCTCCTGGCGCCATCGGTTCGGCCCCAACCACAAGGCTATCGAGCCCCTCCTCCCCCTGCTGGCCCGCAACCGGCGCCTTATCGTCCGGCGCCTTATCGCCCGGCTCCATTTCGCCCGGCGGTTGCGGCGCCGGATGTCTCGGAGACCGAAGCCCAAGTCTCGGCCATCCTGGGCATTGTGCTTTGGCTTGCGGCCTTCGTGTACATCCTGGCGAGGTTGGTGTCTGATGACCCGCAAACGATCGGCGATTATTTGGCCGGGTTTCTGATGATCCCGTACATGATCATGTATGGAGGCCTGCCGGCAGCGGCCGTTTTCGGCTTGGCCTTTCTCGTGCGTGGACCGGACCAAGGGCCTGCCCAAATCAGTGCGCCGGTGGCGTTGGGGGCAGCGGCACTCGCGGTCGTGCTTTTTCTGACGAGCATTTTGCTGCCGATTTATGAGGGAGAACCACGCGACGGCCTGGATCACTGTATGCATGCCGCCTTGTTCTCAGCCCCGGTCATTGCTGTTCTGAGCTTCCATCGACGCATCTCGCTCTGGCAGGCGGGGCTGGCCGGCACTGTGATTACGTTTGCCTTTCATGCAGCCGTTTTGCTCGGCCTTGAGGCGAGTGCGTCCTTTGCTGACCTAGAGACCGACGTGGATCTCAGCTTTTTGTTCGGCCTTGTGGGCGGTGTCGTGGGGGCGGCGTTGTCATTCCTTGGCCTTTGGCCGCTTCACCCCGCCTTCCAGAGCATCGGCCGCACCGCGGTGTTCAGTGCTGGCTTGGCCGTGATTGGCACCATCGCGTTCGAACTCACAGTACGGGATGGCACTGCGTACACGACGCCCTTTTTCGAACTCGCCCTTTACCCGGCCTGGCAGGGGTTGTTTGCTTACGCGATTCTGCAACCATTTTCAGATTTGAGCTTGGACCAAGGGCGCTAGGGGCCGGCAGCGCCCTGGACAGATGGCCCCAATCGGCCCACTTTTGACCCGGGACCTTTCGAAATCGCCATGTTGGCGATGGCACGGGCGACTCCAAGGATCATGGCGTGACGGCGCTTTCAGGCCCTGTAGGGCATGCTAAGGCGCGCCTCAAGCTGTGCCGAATGGAGGGGCCAGACGCGCAGACCGATGCGACGCAACACGGCGGACGGGAATGGACGGCACGACAGCACCCTTGATGACGCAGCTTCTGACCGGCGCCGGCGCGGCGCCGTGGCAGATGTGGGTCAGCTTCGGGGTGATCCTCGTGGCCATCATTTCCTACAGCATGGAACGGGTGCCCATGGAGATCACCTCCGCGGCCACCATTGTGGCGCTGGCGGTGCTGTTCCATCTGTTTCCCGTTACAACGCTCGGCGCCGATCCGCTGACCATGGCGGATCTCATGGCGGGTTTCGCCAATCCGGCGCTAATCACCATTCTCTGTCTGTTGATTGTCGGTCAGGGCCTGTTCCAGGCCGGCGCCCTGGAGCGCCCGACCCGGCTCGTGGTGCGGCTGGGGCGGCGGCGTCCTTACACGACCTTGATCGCCACACTGATCCTGGTGGCGGTGGTGAGCGCGTTTCTGAACAACACGCCCGTGACCGTGATGTTCATTCCCATCGTCACGGCGCTGGCCCAGCGTACCGGGCTCGCGCCCAGCAAGGTCATGATGCCGCTGACTTATATGTGCATCCTCGGCGGCGCCACGACGCTGATCGGCAGCTCCACGAACCTGCTGGTGGCGGAGGCCGCGCGCGAGGCCGGCGCCCTCGACCTCGCCTTTTTCGACCTGACGGCCATGGGCGTGTTCCTGGGCGGGGTCGGCGCGGTCTATGTGCTGTTCGTGGTGCCCAGGCTGATGCCTGCTCACGATTCGCTGGCCGACACGGTGGTCGGCGACAGCAAGCAATTCATCGCGGAAATTGTCCTCATTCGGGATCATCCGCTTATCGGGGCGGCGCCCGTGGGCGGCACGTTTAAGCAACTGACCGACATCAAAGTGCGCATGATCCAGCGCGGCGAGCGCATGATCGAAGCGCCCTTTGAGGACATGGCCCTGCTGGAGAATGACATTCTGGTGGTCTCGGCCACGCGTCAGGCCCTCACGGACCTGCTCGCGGCCAAGCCCGACTATCTCAAAGGCATGATCGCCCGCCACGGCGCCGACGAGGATGAGCTGGACACCGAAGGCCTTGGGGTGCAGATCGCCAACGACCTGACCGTGACCGAAGCGGTGGTGGCGCCGGGGTCGCGGCTGGTGGGCTACAGCATTGATTATATCGGCGTGCGCCTGATGACCGGCTGCATCGTGCTGGGGATCCAGCGGCGCAGCCGCATGTACCGCACCAATCTTCAAAATGTGCGTCTGGAAGCGGGCGACGTGCTGCTGCTCATGGGCCGGCGCGAGGCCATCCGCTCGCTGCGACGCAATCGTGACCTGCTGTTGATGGAATGGGCCTCTATCGAGATCCCAAACATGGAGAAGGCGAACACGGCCCAGCTCATCTTCGCCGGTGTGGTCGGCATCGCAGCCGCGGGCCTGGCGCCGATCGTGGTGACGGCCCTCGCGGGGGCGCTCGCCATGGTGGTGACAGGGTGTCTGAATGTGCGCCAGGCGGCACGCGCGGTGGATCGGCGGATCTTCATGCTCATCGGCGCGGCGATCGCCTTGGGCACGGCCATGGAGCACACCGGCGGCGCGGTCTATCTCGCCCAAACCCTGCTGACGGTGCTTCAAGGGGCGAGCCCGCCCGTGGTGCTCTCGGCCTTTTTCCTGCTGGTGGCGGTGACGACCAACATTCTCAGCAACAACGCCACGGCGATCCTGTTCACGCCCGTCGCGATCAGCACCAGCGTGCAATTGGGCGTCCCGCCGGTCGCGTTCTTGTTCGCCACTATTTTCGCGGCGAATGCCTCCTTCGCGACCCCCATGGGCTATCAGACCAACTTATTGGTGATGGGGCCGGGGCAATACAACTTTCGAGATTTTCTGATCGCGGGCGTCCCCCTCACCCTGATCCTTTGGCTTGCCTTTTCCCTGGTGGCCCCCTGGTATTTTGGCCTAGCGTGAGGGGTCGATTGGATCCAGGAAGGCGTTGAGGGGCCGTGACGAAACACCCAGGCAAATCGCTGCCGCAGCTTTACATCACCACACCGGCACCCTGCCCGTATCTGCCGGGCCAGGTGGAGAAAAAGGTGTTTACTCATCTTTTGGGTGAGGAAGCACCCATGCTCAACGATATGTTGAGCCAGGCCGGTTTCCGCCGCAGCCAGACCATCGCCTATCGCCCCGCCTGTGACAGTTGTTCGGCCTGTGTCTCCGTGCGCATCGTGACGAAGAACTTCGTGCCAAAGCGCAGTTTCCAACGCCTCATCAAGGCCAATGCGGACCTGCAAGTGGAAACAGTGAGCGCCACAGCCACCCGCGAGCAATTCTCGCTGCTGCGGGATTATCTGGATGCGCGCCATTTGGACGGCGGCATGGCGGAAATGACCATCGCCGATTACGCCGCCATGGTGCAGGAGACCACGGTCGATACGCATCTGGTGGAGTATCGCTTGCCGCCGGAAACCCCGGCCCAGCGCTCGCGGCTGGTGGGTGTGGCCCTGACCGATCACCTCTTTGACGGGCTGTCCATGGTCTACAGTTTCTACGATCCGGCCCTCAATCCGCGCAGTCTGGGCTCCTACATGGTGCTCGACCATGTGCGCCGCTGCCAGCGCTCGGGCTTACCTTATGTCTATCTGGGCTATTGGGTCGATGGCTGCCGGAAGATGGACTACAAGGCGCGCTTCAAGCCGCTGGAGGCGTTGGGGCCGGATGGCTGGCAGTTGCTCGACCCGACCGAATAGGCCCTATACTGCCCTCAAGGACATTCGCGAGGGGGACACGCCATGGATCGCCGCACCGTTCTGAAGGGCGCCGCATTGGCCGGGGCGGCACTCGCCCCCCGCAGCGAGCGCCCCCCCCACTACGGGTCAGGCAGTGGCGCGCCGGGCCCGGCTGGGGATGCCGGCCCATGCGGTGAGCCCCGCGAATTCCGCCTCGTGACCACCTGGCCCAAAAATTTCCCCGGCCTTGGAACAGCGCCTGAGAACGTGGCGCGGCGCGTGGAGGAAGCCTCCGGCGGGCGGCTGAAAATCCGCGTCTATGCGGCCGGCGAGCTGGTGGGCGCCTTCGAGAGCTTCGACGCGGTCTCCACCGGCATCGCCGACATGTATCACGGTGCGGAGTATTACTGGCAGGGGAAGTCCCGCGCCTTCAACTTCTTCACTGCTGTGCCCTTCGGCCTCACGGCCCAGGAAATCAATGCCTGGATCCAGCATGGCGGCGGCCAGGCCCTGTGGGACGAATTGAGCGCTCGGTACAACGTCAAGGCGCTGCCTTGCGGCAATACGGGCGTGCAGATGGGGGGCTGGTTCAAGCGCGAAATCAAGACGCTTGAAGACTTCAAAGGCTTGAAGATCCGCATGCCGGGCCTGGGCGGGGAAGTCATGCGGCGCTTGGGCGCGGCGGCCGTGGCGCTGCCCGGTGGCGAAATCTTCCAGAGCCTTCAGACCGGCGCCATCGACGCCACCGAATGGGTGGGGCCGTGGAACGACCTGGCCTTCGGCTTTTATCGGGCCGCGCCCTTTTATTATGTGCCCGGCTTTCACGAACCCGGCGCGCAGCTGAGCCTGGGCATCAATCTGGGCGTCTGGCAGTCGCTCAGCCGCGCCGACCAGGCGATTATTGAGCATGCGTGCCTGGCGGAAACACTCGCCACATTCGCTGAGTACAACACGCGCAACGCCGAAGCGCTTCGGGTGCTGATCGAGCGGCATGGCGTGGCGCTGCGCACCTTCTCCGATGAGATTTTCGCCGAAATCGGCCGTGTCTCCGCTGAAGTGGTGGCCGAGCAGGCGGACGGCGACGATCTGAGCCGGCGGATCTATGACAGCTATCTGGCCGCGCGCAGCACCGGTATGGATTGGGGCCCGATTTCCGACGAGGGCTTTGCCCGCGTCCGCCGCCTCTTCCCTGGCGGATAGGGGCGCGCCCATGGCACATCCGGTTTTTGAGAACGATCTTCTGTGGACGGCCTTCCAGGTGTTCATTTGGGGGCTTTATGCCCTGCCCGTGCTGGCATTGACGGGGCTCGCCGGGCTGGTGCTCGCACGCGAGCGGTGGCGCGGCGGGTTACAGTGGCTCGCCGACGCGATCGATACGGGCAATAGTGTGCTTGGAGAAACGGTGCGCTGGGCGGCACTCGCCATGGTGCTGGTGCAGTTCCTCGTAGTGGTGCTGCGCTTTGTTTTCGGCTATGGCGAGATCGCGCTGCAGGAGAGCATTCTCTACCTGCACGGAGCGCTGTTCATGGCGGCGGGCGGTTATACGCTGCTTAAAGACGGTCATGTGCGGGTCGATATCTTTTATCGCGACGCCCCGCCCCGGCATCAGGCGCTCGTCAATGCGGCGGGCGTTTATCTGTTCCTGCTGCCGTCCATGGCGCTGGTGTTCTACGCGGCCTGGCCGGAAGTGGGACGGTCCTGGATCACAGGGGAGAGCTCGGCGGAGGCCAGTGGCCTGCCGGTCTATCCGCTCAAGGCGCTGATCCTGCTGTTTGCCACCGCGCTTTTGCTGCAAGGCTGGTCGCTGGTGGCACGCTCGGTCCTCACTCTGACGCAACGGGAGGGCGCGTGATGCCGTTGAATGAAATTCTCGCGATCCTGCTCGTCGTCGTCACCTGCGCCGCCCTGTTGAAGGGCTTTCCGGTAGCGTTCACGCTGGCAGGGACGGGGCTGGCCTTTGCCGGCGCGGGCCTTGCCTTCGGCATTTTCGACATGAGCTTCCTGATGGCGTTCCCCTTGCGGATCTTCGGCATCATGAAGAAAGAAGTATTGGTGGCGATCCCGCTCTTCGTCTTTATGGGGGTGATGCTGGAGCGATCCCGGGTCGCGGAGGACCTGCTGGAAACCATGGGCAGCCTGTTTGCCAGCCTGCGTGGCGGCTTGGGCATTTCCGTGGTGCTGGTGGGGGCGTTATTGGCCGCCTCGACGGGCATTGTCGGCGCGACCGTGGTGACCATGGGGCTGTTGTCTCTGCCCACCATGCTCAAACGTGGCTATGACCCGAAACTGGCGACCGGGGTCATCGCCGCCTCGGGCACGCTGGGCCAGATCGTGCCACCCTCGATCGTGCTGATCTTGCTCTCCGATCCCATTGCCATCGCCTATCAGGGCTATCAGCAAACGATCGATCCGGCGGAGCGTGTGCCGTTTTCGGTGGCAGACCTGTTTGCGGGAGCGCTTGTGCCGGGGCTGCTGCTTGTGGGGCTGTACATCGCCTATGTGATCGGGGTGGCGCTGGTCCGGCCTGAAGCCGCGCCGGCCATTCCCCCGCAAGACCGCACCCAGGGCGTTAGCGCGGTGATGCTGAAACTGCTCAGTGCGCTGGCCCCGCCGCTGCTGCTGATCATTGCCGTGTTGGGCTCGATCCTGGCGGGCGTGGCCTCGGCTACGGAGGCAGCCTCCGTAGGCGCGGTGGGGGCAACCCTGCTCGCGGGCTATCGCCTGTGTAAAGACGACGAGGCGGTGGGCTCCTTCGCGCGGCGGCTGATTCCGCTTTCCGCGGCTTCGCTGTTCGGGCTGTTCGTGCTGACCACTCAGGCGGATCTGCGACTGGGGCGGGAGACGCTCAGCACCGGCGACTGGCTGGCCCTCTCCCTCGCCTTCGCGCTGTGTGCGGTGATTGTCGCGGGCCTGGCGTTGAGCCTGTGGCGCACCTGGGTGACCGACTGCCTGACCCCGGTCATGACCAGCACCATGGAAATTACCACCATGGTGTTCACCATCTTGATCGGTGCGGCGCTGTTCAGCCTGACCTTCCGGGGCCTTGGTGGCGATGACATGGTGCATGAGGTGCTCTCGGCCGTGCCCGGCGATGCCATGGGCGCGCTGATCGCGGTCATGGTGGTGATGTTCCTGCTGGGCTTTTTCCTCGATTTCATCGAGATCACCTTTGTGGTGGTGCCCATTGTCGCACCGATCCTGCTGGCCATGGGGGTAGACGCGCGCTGGCTCGGCGTGTTGATGGCCATCAACCTTCAGACCTCGTTCCTGACCCCGCCCTTTGGATTTGCGCTGTTTTACCTGCGCGGCGTCGCGCCGGAGAGTGTGCCGACCAGCGCCATCTATCGCGGTGCCTTGCCCTTTGTGGGCGTGCAGGTGGCGGTGCTGCTTTTGGTCTTAAGTGTTCCGGCGTTAGCAACTTGGCTACCGGATCAGTTGAGAAAGGCGGCTGAGGATCGAAGGGGGCAGATCTCGACCACTGTGGATCAGGAGTGACCGAGTGTCCGCCCTTGTTGAAACGCTACGCCGCGCCGAAACCCAGATCGCCCGCTATGGCTGGTACGGGGTGCGCTTTCCCGCGACCGCCGAGGGGCCCGGCTGGGAGCACAGTATCGGTTTTACCCAGCGCCTGGGGGCGCCGGAAATCGTCGTGTTCGGCCTGGATTACGAAGTGTCTCATGCCCTGCTCTGGGGCGTCTATCGGGCGTTCGAGCGCGGCGAGAGGATCGAGGACGGCACCGTGCACGGGCGCCTGATCAAGGATCTCGACTGTCAGTTTCGCCGCGTCCATCCCTGGTACGCGGCTGAGCACCTGTTCGCCGCTCAGACCTATTACGATCGCCGGCGCACCCGGCGCCCCTTCGCCGCCCTCCAGGTCATCTGGCCCGACCAGCACGGGTATTTTCCGTGGGAGGACGAGTGCCACCCGGACATCGCGGCCCTGCAACCGCTGCTTTACCGCACGCCGGCGGATCTGTACGACGCTTGACCCAGCGGGCCCGGCGTTATGCGAAGCGGTTCGTTTTCGGAAAGCCCTTGGGCGGCAACCAACCGGCATTGGCGCGGTTGCCGAGCCAATCGGTCATATCCGCAAAGCGCTTGGTCTTGCCGTTCGCGTCGCGGGCGGTCAGGCCCTTGTCGAAGGCAAAGACCGCAACATCGGCGAGACCGCCCTCTTTGTAGCGTTGCAGAATGACGCCACGCCCCCGGGTCATGGTGGGCACCTGATCAAGGGGGAAGACCAGCAGTTTGCGATTCTCGCCGAGCACCGCCACATGGTCGCCCTCGACCACCGCACACGCACTGGCACGGGCCGGCGCGGTGACGTTGAGCACCTGGCGGCCATTGCGTTTGGTCGCGATCACCTCGTCTTCCGGCACCAGGAATCCGTGTCCGGATGAGGCCGCAACGATCAACCGGGCGCCCGGTGTGTGCACCCGCACAGCCACCAGATCCTCATCGCCGATCTCGACCATCAGGCGCACCGGTTCGCCGTGACCGCGCCCGCCCGGTAGTTTGTCGCAACCGAGTGTGTAAAACTTGCCATTGCTCGCGAAAATCAGAATTTTATCTGTTGTCTGAGCGTGAAGGAAAAAGCGAGGGCCGTCGCCTTCCTTGAATTTCAGATCTGTGCCCGCTTCCACATGGCCTTTCAGCGCTCGAATCCAGCCTTTCTCCGAACAAACCACCGTAATCGGCTCTTTCTCGATGAAAGCCTCCGGCGCGATATCCTCCACTTCCGGCGCGTCATCGAAGGTCGAGCGGCGCCGGCCCAGCTCCGTCTTCGGCCCGAAAGTCTGGCGCACGGCCTTGATCTCTTCGCCCACGCGCTGCCATTGCTGATCCTCGGATTTCAACAGCGCACGCAACTCCTTGGCCTGCTTTTTCAGCTCCTTGTGTTCGCGCTTGAGTTCCATTTCCTCAAGCTTGCGCAAAGACCGCAGGCGCATGTTCAAGATGGCTTCGGCTTGCACATCCGACAGCTCGAAAGTCTGCATGAGGACGGGTTTGGGTTCGTCCTCTTCGCGGATAATGCGGATCACCTCGTCCAGATTGAGGAACGCGATGAGATAGCCATCGAGCACTTCCAGACGATGCTCGATTTTCTCCAGCCGATGGCGGGACCGGCGGACCAGCACGACCTTGCGGTGGTCGAGAAAGGCTTGCAGCACCTCGCGCAGGCTCATGACCTTGGGGATGCGCCCCTGGTCGAGCACATTCATATTGAGCGAGAAGCGGCTTTCCAGATCGGTCAGGCGAAAGACCTGCTCCATGGCGAGGTTCGCATCGACCGTGCGTGAGCGCGGCTCCAGAACCAGGCGGATGTCCTCCGCGCTTTCATCGCGCACATCCGACAGCACCGCGAGCCGTTTCCCGTCAATCAGCTCGGCAAGCTTCTCGACAAGTTTGGCCTTTTGCACCTGATACGGAATTTCCGTAACGACGATGACATAGCCCCCCCGGCCCGTCTCTTCCATATGCCAACGGGCGCGCACGCGAAAGCCGCCGCGCCCCGTGGCATAGGCCTCCACCATACTGGCATGAGGTTCCACCACCACGCCGCCAGTGGGAAAATCCGGCCCCGGCATCAGGCTGAGGAGCTTTTCGATACTGGCATTCGGGTGCTTAATCAGATGCAGCGCCGCGTCGCAAACCCCGGCCGCGGTACGCGGCGGGATGTTGGTCCCCATGCCCACGGCAAACCCGGCCGACCCATTGGCCAGCAGGTTCGGGAACCCCGCCGGCAACACGATGGGCTCCTCGTCTTCATCGTCATACGTCGGACGGAAATCGACCGTATCCTCGTCGATGCCCTCCAACAGAAGTTGCGCCACCTGCGTCAAGCGGCTTTCCGTGTACCGCATGGCAGCGGCATTATCGCCATCCACATTGCCGAAGTTACCCTGGCCATCGATGAGCGGATAGCGCAC
Source organism: uncultured Alphaproteobacteria bacterium (assembly GCA_964625525.1). Lineage (GTDB taxonomy): Bacteria > Pseudomonadota > Alphaproteobacteria > JAJFIK01 > JAJFIK01 > CAZVEE01. The sequence continues at coordinate 37,297 of CAZVEE010000013.1, forward strand.
CGCGAAATCCTGCGCCAGCCGCACCAGCGCTTCATACACCGCCTGGTCCCCATGCGGATGATAGCGACCAATGACATCACCCACCACGCGCGCGCATTTCTTGTAGCCCTTAGCCGGATCCAGGCCGAGCTGGCGCATGGCGAACAGCAGGCGCCGGTGCACGGGCTTCAACCCATCGCGCACATCCGGCAACGCCCGGTGCATAATGGTCGAGAGGGCATAGGCGAGATAGCGCTCTCCCAAGGCAGCCTGGAGCGGCGCGTCTCGAATGTCATCGCGCGGCGGTTCGGGCGGCTGGGCGGCTTTGGTCTTGGGCATAGGGCTTGGATCGTCGTGGTGATGAGAAGCGCCACCCTATGCGACCCGTGCGCGCCGGCGCAAGTCTCACTCCGGCACACCTCTCACGCGGCACAGGGCTCACTCCGTGTCCGCCGCAGACGACTGAGTCGCGGGCGTAAGTCGCAAGGCCAGGCGCTCGCGCGGCTCCGGCAACGGCTCGCCTTTGAGGCCGAACACGTGATGGGCGAGAAAATGACCGGTGAGCGCCAAACCATGGCCGATATCGGCTCGCGTGGGCGCGCCCGCTTGGCTGGAAAGCAGAAAGGGCGGCAAGATCAGGAGCCGGTCGCGATAGGGCGCGGCCGCTTCGCGGCACACCGCCCGGCCCGTGCGCGGCGAGACATGCGTGAGATCATCCCGCGATCCGGTGACGGCACATTTGCCGAGATCAAGGCCAAAGCCCATGACCTCCAGCAGGCCCAGTTCCCACCGCACCAGCACTGCTGGCCAGATCTCCGGCGTCTCAAACGCCGCGAGCAGGACGCGAAATCCCTCATACAAGCCCGGGGTCGGTTCGCGTTCGGGCAGCGCATTAGCGGCGAGCGCGCAAACACTCGTCAGCGCCAGGAGCGCATCAGGCGTGTCCAGCAAAGGCGAGGCGTGATCGCAGGTGACATCCACCGAAAAGGCGCCCAGTTGATCGGCCAACCGCGCCCGCCAGGCGATGCGTACTTCGTTTCCAGGCTGAAGGCCCGGCGCCACACGCCGCGACCCGCCCCCATGCACCAGGCCCAGATGCCGACCGTGGGTGTGAGAAAGGACGGTCAACACCGCATGGGCCTCCCCATGGCGGCGCGCGCCCAGAATGATCGCGTCGTCAGTCCATTCCATAAGAGCGGACTGTAGCCTATTCTGCGCCCTCGAAACACCGGAGGGATCGCTCATGGCCGAGACACTGCCCCCCCAAAGCCGCGAGGCCATGCTGCAGGCCTTCGCCATCCAGGTCCCCTGGTGCGAAGAGTTGGGATCTCCGCTCACAGCGGCGGTGCTGAAGGCCGCCGCCGCAGACTACGCGGCCGGCGGGCCCGTCGCGCGCGTCTTGGCGGGCTGGACGCAGGATCCCATGGGCTCGGCGGTCACGTTGAGGCTTGCGGGCGGGTTGCATGTGCTGGTGCTGGACGGGGCCGCACCGGGACTGGCGCATTACTATCCCGGGGATGAGGGCACACCGGACGGTCTCGATCTAGCCGCCAGCGTCAGCAAGACGGTGCATGAGCATCATGACTTTCTGCGCACCTTCCTGGAACAGCCAGTGCAGACCAATGAGATCGGCCGGTCCGCCTGTCTGCTGGGCGGATTTCTGGAGATCAGCCGGCGGACGGGTTTGCCTCTCGTGCTTCTGGAGATCGGCGCCAGCGCCGGGCTCAATCTCATGTGGGATCGGTACGGATACGACCTGTCGGGTTTGCCCTGGGGCGACCCGGACAGTCCGGTGCAGTTGCGTCCCAACTGGCAGGGCGGCCCGCCGGCGCTGGCGGAACGCCCAAAGATCACGAGCCGGAAGGGCTGTGACATCGCGCCGGTGGATGTGACCGATGCGGCGGCGGTGCGCCGTGCGATGAGCTATATCTGGCCCGACCAGACCGAGCGCCTCACCCGTTTTCGCGGCGGTGTGGCACTGGCGCGAGACGCGGGCGTGCGCGTGGAAAAGGCCCGTGCCGAGGATTGGCTGGCGCGGCATCTGCACCCTCGACCGGGCCAGTGCACGGTCCTGGTCCATTCGATTATGTGGCAGTACATGCCTCTTGATGAGCAAAAGGCTATCCTGGCCCGGATCGACGCTGCCGGTGCAGCAGCCACCGACCAAGCGCCCCTCGCCTGGCTGCGGATGGAACCGCCCACACCGCTCGACCCGCCGGAAGTGCGCTTAAGCCTGTGGCCAGGAGGTACGGCCGAGCGCCTTGCCCGATGTCATCCGCATGGGAAGGACCTCCATTGGCATCCAGAACCCCTTGACTAAAGCTCAGCCCTTGGGGAACTCCAGGCCCATTTCGCGGTAGCGGGCGGGATCATCGGCCCAGCTTTCGCGCACTTTCACGAAAAGAAACAGGTGCACGCGCGTGCCCAACATCTCTTCCAGCTCTTCCCGCGCGGCCTGGCCGATCTCCTTCACTGTGCGCCCGCCTTTGCCCAACACAATGGCCTTTTGCGTGTCGCGGGCTACATAAATGACCTGTTCGATGCGCAGGGCGCCGTCTTTCACGGTTTTCCAGGACTCTGTCTCTACCGTGGTGGCATAGGGTAACTCTTCGTGCAGACGCAGGATCAGTTTTTCCCGGGTCACCTCGGCGGCGAGCAAGCGCTCGGTAATGTCTGCCGCCTGATCTTCGGGATAAAGCCATGGCCCCTCGGGCATGGCATCAGCCACATGGGCAAGAAGATCCTGAACACCGCTGCCTGTCAGCCCGGAGATCATGAACGTCTCGGAGAACAACTCCGGATCGTTCAGCCGTTCCGTGAGCGGCAGCAACGCCTCACGCTTCACCGAATCCACTTTGTTCAGCACCAGGATGGCCTTACGGCCCGCTTTGCGCAGCCCCTCGATGATGCGGTCTGTGTCCTCGCCCGCCTTGCCGCCCCCGTCAGCGGCTGACAAGCGTGCCGCATCGGCCAGCACCAGAACTTTATCCGCATCATCCGCGCCGCCCCAGGCAGCATCCACCATGGCCCGGTCAAGACGCCGGCGCGGGGCGAAAATGCCAGGCGTATCCACAAAGACGATCTGAACGGGGCCGGTGATGGCGACGCCGCGAATGCGCGTGCGCGTGGTCTGAACTTTGTGGGTGACGATGGAGACCTTCGTGCCGACCAGCGCATTGAGCAGGGTGGATTTGCCCGCATTGGGCGCGCCGAGAATGGCGCAAAAGCCGCATCGTGTCGCGTGTTCTGGACTGTTCATGACGGTCCTCCCGGTTCCGGCGGACAGGCCACCCCTTCCCGCTCCAAGACCGCGCGCGCCGCCGCCTGCTCCGCGGCGCGTTTTGAGGGGCCGGAGCCGGTCTCGGGCTCCAGGCCCGGCACAGTCACCTCAATGATGAATTCTGGCTCATGATCAGGGCCCGTGCGTGCGCGCACCGTATAGGCGGGCGTCACTCGCCAGCGCGCCTGGGCCCATTCCTGCAACAGAGTTTTGGGGTCGCGCGGCACCGCCTCGAGGGTGGTGACCCGCTCGGCCCAGAACCGATCGAAAAACCCCTTGGCCGCCGCAAAGCCCCCGTCGAGATACAAGGCCGCGATCAGCGCCTCGCAGGCATCGCCCAAAATGGCCGGCTTGTCGCGCCCGCCCGAGCCGTCTTCCGCCTCCGCCAGCACCAAGATGTCGCCCATACCGCATTCGCGGGCGACCTCGGCACAGGTTTCCTTGCGTACAAGCGCATTGAGGCGGGGCGCGAGGTCACCTTCGGGGGCGTCATGAAACGCGGCGATCAGCGCTTCGGCGGCGAGCAAGCCCAGCACCCGGTCGCCCAGAAACTCCAGCCGCTCATTAACCCGCAGGCCCTGGCGCCGCCCCCGGCCGCCCGTATCGGCGCTGGCGTGGGTCAACGCCTCCAGCAGTACGGCAGGATCGGAGAAATGATGGCCGATGCGCGCCTCAAAGGCCGCGAGCGCCTCGCTGGACGGCAAGGCGGTCACGGCCGTGGCAGTGATCTTTCTGGGTTTCCGGGAGGCCGGCTTGGAGGCCCGTCGGGCGTCACGCATACGCACTCATTTCACAACGCCGGGCAATGGCCGCTCACGACGAAATGTCCTGGAACAGACGCGGCCAGCGGATGGCATAGGGCCATTTCCACACTTCCCAAAGCGCGGCACTGCCATCGGTGGAGAAGAACAGCACTTCCGCCCGTCCGACCAGATTTTCCGCCGGCACGAAGCCGACCGCGCGCGGCTCCCGACTATCAGCGGAGTTGTCGCGGTTATCGCCCAGCATGAAGTAATGGCCCTGGGGCACCGTATAAACTGGTGTGTTATCGCCATAGCTGTTGGGATTTTGGTCCAGGGTGTCATAGCTCACGCCATTGGGCAGAATCTCACGATAGCGCGGGATCAAGCGCATATTGCCGAAGCGGTCCACGTCCTGGAAATCTTCGATGCGGTACCGCTCCACCGCCTGGCCGTTCAAATGCAGCACGCCGCCGCGCATCTGCACCGTATCGCCAGGCATGCCGATCACACGCTTGATGTAATCGGTGCGCCCGTCGCGGGGCAGTTTGAACACAACGATGTCGCCGCGCTCCGGCGCGCCGGCCATGATCCGCCCCTCAAACAGGTTCGGACTGAAGGGCAGCGAGTGGCGCGAATAGCCATAGGCATATTTCGACACGAAGAGGTAATCGCCCACCAGGAGCGTGTTCTTCATGGAGCCCGACGGGATGTTGAACGGCTGAAAGATGAAGGCGCGGATCACCATCGCAATCAGCAACGCGATCCCGATGGTCTTCACGTGATCCCAGAGCGAGCTTTCGCCGCTGCTCACGTCACGCGCCTCGACAGAAGACATGCCGTTTCCCCGTTTAAAATCAAAGACTGCCCGTCGCAGCCATCGTTGGTCGAGCCTATCAGGTCGTGTGCAACGCCAGAAGTGTTTAACGGCCCGATCATGTCAATGTCATACCGTTTCTGACCCTGCGTATTGCGATCCTGTGTGACCGGCCCTCAAGAAACAGTGGGGATGCGCGGGCGCGCGGCCAAGAGCACAAAGGCCTGAGCCCAAGGGTAATCGTCGGTGATGGTCAGATGCACATCCGCCTCATAATCGACCGGCACCAGCGCTTCCAGCCGCTTCAGTGCGCCGTTGGTCATCATCATGGTGGGCTTGCCCGACCGCGTATTGACCACGCCCAAGTCGCGCATATAGACCCCTTGGGCAAAGCCCGTCCCCAGCGCCTTAGAGGCCGCTTCCTTGGCGGCAAAGCGCTTGGCATAGCTGGCGGCGCGGTTCCGGCGGCGGTCGGATTTCGCGCGTTCGATTTCGGTGAAGACCCGCTGCGTGAAGCGGTCGCCGAAGCGCTCCAGCGAGCGTTCAATGCGGCGGATATCGATGATGTCGTTACCGATGCCGAGGATCATGAAGACCATCCGAATGCGAGCGCGCCGGTTCGGCGCCGGTTCGATTGCGCCGGGAGCTCGCGCGTCCTATGTCTTCAGAAGCGCGAACGCCCTGACTATAGGGCGTAGTTCGTGCTTTGTGCACCCCCTGGTTCTGCCGAAAGGAACGACCGATGACCCGGCTCAGCGTGAATCTGAACAAGGTCGCCTTACTGCGCAATCAACGGGATATTGGCTATCCGGACGTGTTGGACGCGGCGCGGGTCGTGCTGGAAGCGGGCGCCGGCGGCATCACGGTGCATCCCCGCCCCGACGAACGGCATATCCGCCGCACCGATGTGCATGACTTGGCAGCCTTTCTGGCCACGCGCCCAGGTTTTGAATTCAATGTGGAAGGGTTTCCGACGGACGACTTTCTGGCCCTTGTGACCGATGTGGCGTGCGAGCAGGTGACCCTGGTGCCGGATGCGCCCGACCAGCGCACCTCCGATCACGGCTGGAACGCGCGCCTCCATGAACCGGCCCTCCACGCCGCCATCACGCGGCTCAAGGCGGCGGGGCGGCGCGTTATCCTGTTCGCTGATCCCGAGCCGGACGTGGCCAAGGCGGTGCACGATCTGGGGGCGGACGGTATTGAGCTTTACACGGGCCCTTACGCTTTCGGCGTCGACGCGGGCCAGGACGGTGGCCTGCATGCCTATACGCAGACCGCCGCGCGGGCCCGGGATTTGGGGCTCACGGTCAATGCGGGGCATGACCTGAACCTGATCAATCTGCCCGGTTTTTTGGGCGCCATGCCCTGGTGCGCGGAAGTCTCCATCGGCCATGCCATCACGGCCGACGCCCTGATGATGGGCTGGCGCGAGGCGGTCCGGCGCTATTTGGCGCTGTGCCGTGGCTCAGCGCCGACGCTGGTCTGACGCGCCTCACTGATGCAGATGCCGGCTGCCGGGTTTTTCGGGTGGCAGAGCCGCCAATTCGGGGGGCAATTCATCAGGCTTGTAGGCTGGAAAGGCGACAGTCGCGAGCGAGATCAGCGGCGCCCCGATATCCGCGTTGCCGCCCGAGCGATCGACAATGCAGGCGCCACCCAGGATTTCCGCGCCGGTCGCACGAATCGCATCCAGGCATTCACGGGAGGATTTGCCCGTGGTGACGATGTCCTCTACCAGAATGATCCGCGTGCCGCCGGGGATATGAAAGCCCCGGCGCAGACGGAATTCCCCTTCTTCACGTTCGGTGAAAATCGCATCAACGCCCAGATGCCGCGCGGTCTCGTACCCTGGAATAATGCCCCCTACGGCAGGGGACACCACCAGGTCCACTTGATCGGCGAAACGGTCGCGGATCTTCTGCGCAAGGGCTGCGCACAGGCGCGCGGACCGCGCCGGCGATTGAAACACCAGCGCCTTTTGCAAAAAGGCCGGGCTGTGCAAACCGGATGACAGAATGAAATGGCCTTCGAGCAAGGCCTGCGCGTCGCGAAACTCGTTGAGCACCTCGTCCGGCGTCATGCCCATCCCCCTCTTTTGCCTGGTTCGTAATCTTGCCTGCTTCGCGCTCGTGCCTGCTTCGCGCTCTTGCCTATTTAGCCATCCGCTTGCGGATCAGCCACGCGCCCGCTCTACAGCCTCGACCAGCGCACTGGCCCGCAAGGCGGCCATAATCTGGGTGAGATGTTTCACGTCCTCCACCTCGATGTCGAGGAGGATTTCGAAATAAAGCGGGTTGCGGGTGGTGATTTTCAGATTACTGATGTTCCCGCCATTACCCGCCACGATGGACGACAGCGCCCCCAAAGCCCCCGGCGCATGCTGGAGCAGCACGTCAAGCCGGCCTACCGGCACGTGGCCATCGTCGCTCGCTGCTTGCCAGGCAAGGTCCAGCCAGCGCTCAGGAGCATCCTGATACTGCTCCAAGGTCTCACAATCGATCGTGTGCACCATCACCCCTTCCCCGGCGCTCATGATGCCCACAATGCGATCCCCCGGAAGCGGGTGACAGCATTTGCCCAAATGCACCGCCAACCCTGGAATGAGCCCTTTGATGGGCAGCGCCGCTGGCGTTTCGCTGTCGCGTTTTTCCGGAGCTTTCTTGCGCAGACGCGCCCGTCGGCCCTCAGGCGTTTCTTCAAGTTCAATCCCCGGATAGACCGCCTCCAGAACGACTTCAGGCAGGAGTTCCCCCTCGCCCACCGCCAGATAGACATCCTCTGGCGCGTCCCGCTTCAGCCGCTTCAGGGCGGTGGAGACCGCTTTGTCCGAGAATTCCTTTGTGTGCACCTCAAAGACGCGCTGGGTCATGCGCCGGCCGAGGCTGACGAATTGATCGCGGCGCGCCTGGCGCACGAAGCGCCGGATGGCGGCGCGCGCCTTGCCCGTGACAACGAAACTTTCCCATTCCGACCGCGGCGTCTGGGCCTCGGAGCGAATGATCTCCACCATGTCGCCATTGTCGAGGCGAGTTCGCAGGGGCCGGTGATGGCCGTTGATGCGCGCGCCCACGCAAGTGTCGCCCACATCCGTGTGCACCGCATAGGCGAAATCCACCGGCGTGGCGCCACGCGGCAGCGCGATAAGATCGCCTTTAGGCGTGAAGCAGAACACCTGATCGAAGAACAGCTCCAGCTTGGTGTTCTCCAGCAACTCTTCTGGGCCCGAGCCGTGCTCGATCATCTCCACCAGCTCACCAAGAGCGCGGAAGGCGCGGCTGTCTTCCCCGCCACCGCGCTTGGCGCCGTATTTGTACTGCCAATGGGCCGCCACGCCGCGTTCGGCCACCGCGTCCATCGCGGCAGTGCGGATTTGAATCTCGACCCGTTGTTTTTCCGGACCGATCACGGTGGTGTGGATGGAGCGATAGTCGTTGCGTTTGGGTGTCGAGATAAAATCCTTAAACCGTCCGGGCACGAACGGCCATTTTATGTGGAAGGCCCCAAGCGCGCGGTAGCAGTCCTCGGGCGTCGCGGTAATGACGCGAAAGGCGAAAATATCCGCCAACTGCTCAAAGGAGATTTGCTTGCGCTCCATCTTGCGCCAGATGGAATAGGGTTTCTTGGCCCGCCCCCAGACGCGCGCCTCAATGCCGTGACGCTCCAGCTCATCTTCGAGCAATGTCGCCACGCGGGCGATCACATCGCCGGAGCGCGCCTCCAGATAGTCAAGCCGCTTGAGCACGGATTCCCGCGCCAGCGGATTGATTTGCTCAAACGCCATGTCCTCTAGCTCATCGCGCATGTCCTGCATGCCGATGACACCCGCAAGAGGGGCGTAGATGTCCATGGTTTCCTGGGCAATGCGCCGGCGCTTTTCGGGTTTCTGCACAAAATGCAGTGTGCGCATATTGTGCAGCCGGTCCGCGAGCTTGACGAGCAGCACCCGCACGTCCCGCGCCATGGCGACGAGCAGTTTGCGAAAATTCTCCGCTTGTTTGGTGCGCTCGGATGTCAGCTCCAAGCGCGTCAGCTTCGTCACCCCGTCCACCAGATCGGCGATGTCGGGGCCGAACTGTTCGGCGATGTCTTCGGTGGTGACGTCGGTGTCCTCGACCGTATCGTGTAGAAGCGCGGTGGCAATCGTGCGGGCGTCGAGTTTGAGATCGGTCAGGATTCCCGCCACTTCGACCGGGTGCGAAAAGTAAGGATCGCCGGAGGCGCGGGTCTGGGTGCCGTGCGCCTTGACCGCGAAGACATAGGCACGGTTCAAAAGCGCCTCGTCCGCTTCCGGATCATAGGCGCTCACCCGTTCCACAAGTTCATACTGTCTCAGCATGGATGAGCGCCCCCGGAGCCGAGAGCGCCGTCGGTCAGGCGGGGGACGCGATCAATATTCGGCGTGCTCGCTATCCTGGATGCTGGCGGACTCTGCACGGGACTGCGTCTCCTGTTGCATCGCCTTGAGGTACTGTTCCTCGGTCATGGGAATAGCCTCGGGCTGGTCCGGGGTCGCGGCGACCTGCGGCACGGTTTCCTGCTCCGGCTCGTCCACTTCCACATGGCGCTGCATGGAGTGGATGAGATCTTCGCGCAGGTCCCCGGCCTTGATGGTTTCCTCGGCGATCTCGCGAAGCGCCACGACCGGGTTCTTATCGTTGTCGCGCTCCACGGTGATCATTTCACCGGCGGACACGGCCCGCGCCCGACGGGCGGCGAGCAACACGAGTTCAAAGCGATTCTCGACCTTGTCGATGCAATCCTCGACGGTGACGCGAGCCATTCAGCTTCTCCTGATGGGGTGTGAACCCATGCACATACTAATCCGCGCAGCGGTTGACAAGCTCTGAAACAGCAGATCTCACGGCCAAGGCCCGTCCAGCGGCGTACAGTCCTGGCCCGGAGGCACCGCCTGGAGCAACGCCTCCAGATCCGCGCCGGTCACGGGATGACGCCAATCCGGCGCCACATCGCGCAACGGCAGCAACACAAACAACCGATCCTGAAGACGCGGATGCGGCAGAATCAACGGCACAGCGCGGGCCGGGGCGCCGGGTTGCGGCGGCCCTTGATCAGCTCCCATCACGCGCCCGTCGTAATCGATGAGATCCAGGTCAAGAGTGCGCGCCTCCCAGCGTTCCCGCCGTTGCCGACCCAGGTCGGCTTCGATTCGGTGCAGAACCCTTAAAAGACCAACCGGATCTCCCTGTTTCATTGGACATGACACTGTCACGACAGCATTGCGAAACTCGGGTTGCCCAGAAGGCGGCACCGGCGCCGAGCGATAAAGCCGCGACTGGCCCGTCACTGTCAGGCCGGCCGCGCTCAAGCACCGGACCGCTTGGCCGAGCGTTTGGGCCGGAGATCCCGCCGGTCCTGGCAGATTGGCCCCGAGCGCGACGATGATCATACGCTAAAGCCTTTCCGCGCTGGCGCCTGCGGCAGAAACCCGGTATGACACCGCAATCGGCGAGAGGTCCTACAAATGATCGCCATATGCGTGTTAACGCTCCTGATGTACTGCTCTCTCTATGCGCTTGTATGTCGCAATACGCCGCCAGATGGTCGATGACACTTTGCCGCTTTTACAACTATCGAACTGTTGAACAGGGTATTGATCTCTAGGTTTCGTCATAGGAATGTCATATCGATAGATCTCATTGTGTATGCCTCTGCGTTGTTTGCCCTGTTTCCGCCCTCGCGCCACCTCAGTCATCGGCCACTTTCCAAGACGTCATAGCGCACCGTCGTGCCTCAGCACGGTTTCGTTAATCCCTTTTCTGGGACTTCGACACTCTCATCATTGAAGGATACCCAACGCCAATGCTTTATAAGAACGAAAAGATCGCGCTGTTCATTGACGGTTCTAATCTTTATGCCGCTGCGCGTGCCTTGAACTTCGATATCGACTATAAGCGCCTTCTGGAAACCTTTCGTGAAAAAGGTCAGTTGATCCGCGCCTTCTATTACACGGCGCTGGTGGAAGATCAGGAATATTCCCCCATCCGCCCGCTCGTGGACTGGCTCGACTATAACGGCTACACCCTGGTGACAAAGCCCACCAAGGAGTTCACGGACGCGCAAGGCCGACGCAAGATCAAAGGCAATATGGACATCGAGCTCGCCATCGATGTCATGGAAATCGCGGATTGTGTCGATCACATCATCCTGTTCTCGGGCGACGGCGACTTCCGGCGCCTGGCGGAAGCGGTGCAACGGCGCGGCAAGCGCTTCTCGGTGGTCTCCACAGTGAAGTCCCAGCCGCCGATGTTGGCCGATGAGCTGCGCCGCCAAGCGGATGTGTTCATCGAACTGCAAGAGCTGGCCTCGGAAATCAGCCGCGTCCACTCCGGGCGTCCTCCCGAAAACCGGCGCCCCCGTCAGGCGGCAACGGAACCGGAGGACGATTTCGAGGAGTATGATGACGACGATGACGATGACTATGATGATGACGAGGATGGCCTGCCTGATACGGCACCGCGTCCCTGATCCATTCGCCTCATGACGGGCACCCCGCCGGAAGCCCCTCTCGACTGCGCACTCTGCCCGCGCCTGGTCGAGTATCGTGATGCAAACCAGGCGGCCGAGCCCGCCTGGTTTAACGCGCCCGTACCCTCATTCGGGGAAGACGGCGCATGGCTGCTTATTGTTGGCTTGGCGCCGGGCGTCACAGGGGCAAACCGCACGGGTCGTCCGTTCACGGGCGATTTCGCCGGCGATCTGCTCTACGGGACCCTGCTTAAATATGGTCTGGCCCATGGCCAGTATGCAGCCCGGCCCGATGACGGGCTGGCGCTTGAGGGCTGCATGATCACCAATGCGGTGCGCTGCGTTCCGCCGCAGAACAAGCCCACCGGACCAGAAATCCGTCAGTGCCGCCCGTTTCTGGTGGCGCGGATGGCGGCGCTCCCTAGGCTCAGCTCGGCCATTGCCCTGGGGCGGATCGCCCATGACAGTGTCGTGGCCGCTTGTGGCGCAAAGCTCAGCCAACACCCATTTGGCCATAATGCGGTGCACAGGCTCACCCTGCCCGACGGTCGTGCCCTGCGGCTCCACGACAGCTATCACTGCTCGCGTTACAACACGAATACGGGACGGCTGACGGAACCGATGTTCCATGCGGTGTTCGAGGCCGCGCTCGCGGCACGCGGATAATCCGCAGTCAGCCTTTGTCGCGTAAAAGCCGCTGTTTCTCGCGGTTCCAGTCGCGCTTTTTCTCGGTCTCGCGCTTGTCATGGGCTTGTTTGCCCTTGGCCAGACCCAGCTCCAGCTTGGCGCGATTGTCCGCGTTGAAATACAGTTTCAACGGCACGATCGTCATGCCGCCCCGCGCGACCTCCTGGCCCCATTTGGCAATCTCGCGCCGGTGCATGAGCAGTTTGCGCGGGCGCCGTGGCTCGTGGTTCTGGCGATTGCCAAACTCATATTCGGGGATATAGGCGTTGATGAGCATCAGCTCGCCGTCTTCGACAGCCGCATAGGATTCCGCGATATTGGCATGGCCATCGCGCAGGGATTTGACTTCTGTCCCCTGTAACTGGAGGCCCGCTTCCAGCGTATCCAGAATGGTGTAGTTGTGGCGCGCCTTACGGTTCTCCGCCACCATACGGTGGACACTTGATGCCTTGGTGGCCATGGCTCAGCGCCCTAGCAACGGTTGCAGACCCGCATGCACCATGGCGCCATCAATCGCCTCGCGCACCGCGCGCCCGGCCGGTACCAGCGGCAGGCGCATTTCATCTCGGCACAGACCAAGGCGACTGAGCGCGTATTTCGCACCCTCCGGGCTCGGCTCCAGGAACAGCGCGTCATGAAGCGGGATCAGCCGGTCTTGCCAGGAGCGTGCAGCGCCCATGTCCCCCGCAAGCGAGGCCTCCTGAAGCGCGGCACATTCGCGCGGGGCCACATTGGCGGTGACCGAAACACAGCCGTGGCCGCCATGGGCATTGAAGCCGAGCGCACTGGCGTCTTCGCCCGACAATTGGACGAAGTCTCCGCCCACCAGCGCGCGCAGCCGATCCACCCGCGCCACATCGCCGCTGGCGTCTTTAACGCCGACAATGCGCGGCAGCTCGGCCAGGCGGGCCAGCGTGTCGACGCGCAGATCCACATTCGTCCGCCCGGGGACATTATAGGTGATGAGCGGCAGATCCGTCGCATCATGGACGGCTTGGAAATGGGCCAGCAGGCCCGTTTGATCGGGCTTGTTATAGAAGGGCGTGACCACCAGGGCCGCATCCGCACCCAGGGTCTTGGCCTCTTTCGTCAAACTGATCGCGGCGGCAGTGTCGTTGGAGCCGGTGCCCGCCATCACCGGCACGCGCCCGCCGGCCTCTTCCACACACGCGCGCACCACATCGCGCCACTCGTCATGGGACAGGGTCGGCGTTTCCCCTGTGGTGCCGCAGGGCACGAGGCCGTGCGTGCCGTTATCCAAATGCCAGCGCACCAGCGCCCGAAAGGCGCTTAGATCCACATCCCCATCACTGAACGGGGTTACCAGCGCGCAGATGGAGCCACGCAGCGTGGCAATATCGAGGTCGGCCATTGTCTTCATCCTTATTCCCGCCCACTGGGATAGATAGCCTCTTCGCTTGCGCCCGCCAAGCGCCAGGGCTGAGGGGCCCACGCCGCCGAGCACGCTGGCGATAGAGGGGCAAAGCAGGTAGTATTTGTGTGCCGGAATGAGTCGGCGGGGGACACAAAATGGTGTGAGGCGCGGCGGGACGTTGGTCCCCTCGCGGCAGGGAGACATATGATCTTGATACGGCGCTTTTTGACCTCCCTCGTCGCTGTTTTAGCCCTTTTCACCCCCCTTTTTCTGGTGACTGCCGGTTTTGCACCGGCCGCGCATGCGGTTTCGGCGCGCAATGCCCCCATTCCGGTCCTCCGCCCTACCCCGCCGGTGCCGTTCGTGCTCTCGGAAGCGGATGTGGAGCGTCTTGAAGCCGCGATGAAGGCGGTCAGACGCTCTGGCTGGAGCCGCGCCCGCAGTCATCTGGCCCAGGTGGAAAATCCACTGGCGCGCCAGCTCACCACCTGGATGCGCCTGCGCGATCCGGAATCCGGTGCCCGTTTTGAAGAAATCGCGGCCTTTATGGAGGCCCATCCCCACTGGCCGAGCCAGGATCGCCTGACCCGGCGCGCCGAACAGGCGCTTGATGAAAATGTGGGCCCCTCGCGGGTGCTGCAATGGTTCGGCGGACGCGATCCGCTGACCGGTGACGGGATGCTGCGCCTCGGCGAAGCGCATCTGGCGTTGAACCGGGGCGCCATCGGGCGGGTCTGGATCCGTCGCGCCTGGGCAGAAGGCAGCCTGACACGCGATGCGGAAGACACCATTCGTCGCCGCCATATGAGCTTGTTGACCCGCGCCGATCACGAGGCACGGCTGGACCGACTGCTCTGGCAGGGCAATCGAGGCGCGGTGAACCGGGTCATTGATCATGTCTCCGCCGACACGGCCCGCCTGGCACGGGCGCGCATTGCGCTGCGCCATAACCGGCGTGGCGTGGATCGCACGCTCAATGCGGTGCCGGCCCATCTGATGAATGATCCGGCGCTCATCTATGAGCGCGTGCGCTGGCGGCGCAAGCGGGACCGGGACCGGGAGACCTGGCCGCTTCTGGCCGGGGCGCCGGGCGATGGCGAGGTGCTCGGCGATGCGGGGCGCTGGTGGCTGGAGCGGCGCATTCAGGTGCGCCACGCGCTGACGGCCGGACAGCCGGAGACGGCTTATGCGTTCGTCGCCAATCATGGTCTGGAGCGCGGCGTCTCCTTTGCCGATGCGGAATTCAAGGCGGGTTGGCTGGCGCTGCGCTTCCTTGACAAGCCGGAACAGGCGCTGCGCCATTTCCAGACCCTGACGGAGAATGTCTCTTTCCCCATTTCCAAAGCGCGTGGGCTTTATTGGATGGGCCGGGCTGCGGATGCCATGGGTGATAAGGCTCAGGCGGATCAGCACTATCGCGCCGCCGCGCAGCACCAGACCACTTTCTACGGTCAACTGGCGGGCGAGATTGTTGGCGGCACGCCAAGCTATATGGGCCTGGGTTTTGCCGAACCACCGACGGCGCAAGATCGGGTCGCCTTCCAGCGGGAAGAGTTGGCACGCGCGGTCGTGGTCGCCGCTGACTTCGCGGATGAATGGGTGGTCCGTGTGCTGCTCTTGCACATGGCCGAGGATGCACAGCGCCCCCAGGATTATGCTCTGCTGGCTGAGTTGGCGCGGACGCTCGATTACCGCCACTACGCGGTGCGCGTGGCCAAGCAGGGCATGCAGGCGCTGCAACCGGTCACCGATCACGCCTATCCGATCCTTGATCTGCCGCCTTACACGGGCCAGGGTCAAGAACCGGAACGGGCCCTGGTGCTGGCGCTGATCCGCCAGGAAAGCGAGTTCAACACGTCCGCGCGCTCCCACGCGGCGGCGAATGGCCTGATGCAGGTGCTGTCGGGCACGGCCCGCGCCACGGCGCGGCGCCATAACATGATCTTCCAGCGCCGCTGGCTGACAACCAAGCCCGATTACAATTCCCAGATCGGCCGGGCCCATCTGAGTGATCTGTTAGCGGACTATGACGGCTCCTACATCCTCAGTATCGCCGCCTATAATGCGGGCAAAAGCCGGGTGAACCAGTGGCTGCGGGAATTCGGCGACCCGCGCCAGGCGGGCATCGACCCCATTGATTGGGTCGAGCGCATCCCGTTTTCCGAAACCCGCAACTATGTGCAGCGGATCTTGGAAGCCACCATGGTCTACCGCACCCTGTTGAGCGGGCAGGACGTAAAGATCGTCACCAGCCAGGATCTGATGCGCACCACTCAGCGCCTGCCGCAGCTGGTTGCCATGGCGCCGCGCGTGCCGCACCGCACGATCCTGTTGCCGATCAAGCATCGGGCAGAAGACAGCCGGCTGAGCCTGCCGACCGCGGTCGCGGGGGCCGAGCCGCTTGAGCCCCGCATGCGGCTCGCAACACCGTCCCATGCCATCCCAGCCCGCCCTGAAGTGCCGCCGACTTCGTCCGCACGCGCCCGAGCCCTGGAGCTGGAAGCCGCGCAAACGCCGGCCCGCCCGACCCCAAGCGGGCCCGTGACGCAAGCCGCCAATCCGCCCGCCCTGCGCCTCCAGGCGACGGCGCGTCCCGCCACGCTACCGCCAGCGCACACCGCGCCGGCAGCGCCTGAGGCCACCCGCCCCTATCTCGGTCCGGTGCCCGCCATGCGCGGCCCCATGCCGGAAACCCAGGCGAGCCCCCCAGCCGCCGCCGCTCGGGCAGCGCCGACGCCCCCCCTGCCAACGCCCGCGCCCCTGCCAACGCCCGCACCGGTGACACCCACTCCGCCGGCACCGGTCCAAGATCCAAACCGGGCAGAGACGATGACCGCGCCCCTGCCCGTGCGCTCGCCGGCAAGCCGTGGCGGCGCACGTCTGCGCCAAGCAGACGCACTGCCACGGATCTATCGGCGCCCGGACTAAAGTCGGCTCAGCGCTCGACTTTGGCGGAAAGCAGGATCGCGGTGTTTGTCTCGACAATGCCGTCAAGGTCGCGCACCGCATCAATGACCGTGTCCAGGCGCTCGGTGCTTTCCTCCGCCACGACCGCGATAAAGTCGTAAGACCCTGACGCGGTGTAGAGCGCTGTCACGCCCTTTTGTCGCGACAAGGCAGTTTCCACCGCCCGTGCGCGGGCTGGGTCCACTCGGATCATCACATGGGCACGGACTTGCGGTGCCGCGGCGCCGGGGCCCAGGCGCACCGTATATCCGGCAATAATCTGCTCGCGTTCAAGCCGGGCAATGCGCCCCTGCACCGTCGAGCGCGCCACTCCCAGCTTGCGCGCGAGCGCCGCAGTGGTCGCGCGCGCGTCTTCTCGGAGCAAGTCCAACAGCTTCAGGTCGATCGGGTCCATGACGGCCTCTTCTGTGGTTGTTTTCGGGTCGTCGGAATAACGATTGATCGGTCATAATGACTGAAAACCCTCGACGTTTCAACGTTCTGTGTCTCCAGTCCGGCAGGTCTTTAAGGCATTTTAAGCAACACACGCGTCCATGAAGACGCACAGGACGGGGTGGCCCCAACGCCGCCCCTGCGAAAGCATTGGGGAGATGAGAGCATGGGCACCATTCTGGTGATCGGCGGCGGTCAAATCGGCCAGATGATTTCCTGGCTGCTGGTGCATTCGGGCGATTACGGCGTCACGGTCGCTGACCGATCGGAAGAGGCACTGGCGCGGCTCGACCTGGATGAGCGCGTGGGCCGACTGGTGCTTGACGCCACCGACGAGACCGCGCTTGCCCGCGCCATGGACGGCCATTACGCGGTCATCAGCGCCGCCCCCTATCATGTGACGAAACACGTGGCCCAAGCCGCCAAACAGGCGGGCCTGCACTATCTCGACCTCACCGAGGACGTGGCGACGAAAGATATGGTCAAGGGCCTGGCCAAGGACGCCGCGACGGCGTTCATCCCGCAATGTGGTCTGGCACCCGGCTTCATCTCCATTGTCGGCCATGCGCTGGCGAGCCGCTTTGATACGGTCGACACGCTGCGCCTGCGTGTGGGCGCCTTGCCGCTCTATCCCGCCAATGCGATCGGGTACAATCTCACGTGGAACACGGACGGGGTGATCAACGAATATCTGCGTCCCTGCGAGGCCATTATAGACGGTCAGCACACCTATGTTCCGCCGCTGGAGGAACTGGAGCATTTCGCCCTGCAAGGCGTGCAATACGAAGCGTTCAATACCTCGGGCGGCCTGGGGACCTTGTGTGAGTCCCTTGACGGTCATGTCCGCTATCTCAACTATCGGACGATCCGCTATCCGGGCCACCGGGACGCCATGAAAATGCTGCTTCAGGATCTGCGCCTGGGCGACCGGCCGGAGATCATGAAAGACATTCTAGAGCAGGCCATTCCCACCACATTGCAAGACGTGGTGGTGATTTTCGTGACCGCCATCGGTCAGCGTGACGGCCGGCTGATGCAGGAAAGCTATGCCAATCACGTCTATGCCCGCGAGAGCGGCGGACGGATCTGGACGGGGATTCAGGTCACCACCGCCTCCGCGGTTTGCGCCGTGCTCGACATGCTGCATAACGGGGGCATTCCGGACCGGGGCTTTGTCCGCCAAGAGCAGATCAGCCTTGAGCGTTTCCTGGCCAACCGGTTCGGCCATGTCTACGACCCTCACGGCCCGGCCGCCTAAGGCGCCAGCCCTACCCCGTGTTCGCTTTTCTCTTACGGAGCGTTTGCCATGACCGCCCGCGCCCTTTTTGAAGATCTCGGCCTCGACCCATCCGTATTGTCCGGCAACGGGTTGAGCGTCGCTTCTCCCATCGATGGCTCAGTCCTGGCCAACGTCGCCCTGGATGATGCCACATCCGCCGAGGCTGCCATCGCCCGGGCCCATGCAGCCTTTACCACCTGGCGGGCGGTCCCGGCGCCGCGCCGGGGCGAGCTGATCCGCCTTTTCGGCGAGGAACTGCGCACGCACAAGGAGACGCTCGGCCGGCTGGTGACGCTGGACTGCGGCAAGATCCTGTCAGAAGGCCTCGGCGAAGTGCAGGAGATGATCGATATCTGCGACTTCGCCGTCGGCATCTCGCGGCAACTCTATGGTCTCACCATCGCGTCCGAGCGCCCCGAACACCACATGCTGGAGCGCTGGCACCCGCTGGGTGTCGTGGGCGTGATCTCGGCCTTTAACTTCCCCGTGGCGGTGTGGTCGTGGAACACGACGCTCGCCATCGTCTGCGGCAATCCGGTGATCTGGAAGCCGTCGGAGAAAACACCGGTCACGGCGCTGGCGTGTGTGGGTCTGTTCCGTCGCGCCATGGAACGGTTTGGCGCCGAAGCGCCCCAGGGCCTGATGGAGCTGCTGATTGGAGATGCCAAAGTGGGCGAGCAGCTCGTGGATGATCCGCGCGTGGCGCTGATCTCGGCCACGGGCAGCACGCGCATGGGCCGCGCAGTGGGCCCGCGCGCGGCGCGCCGCTTTGCCCGCACTCTGTTGGAGTTGGGCGGCAATGCGGGGATGATTGTCGCGCCCTCCGCGGATCTCGACCTCGCCGTGCGCGCCATTGTCTTTGGCGCTGTGGGAACGGCGGGCCAGCGCTGCACCACCCTGCGCCGGTTGATCGTGCATGAGAGTGTCTATGACGACCTGCGCGGGCGCCTGCTCAACGCCTATGCCAGCCTCGACCGCGCCATCGGCAATCCGCTCGATTCAGGGACGCTGGTGGGGCCGCTGATCGATGAGGCGGCGTTCGCGGCCATGGAGCGGGCGCTTGACGCCGCGCGCTCGGATGGCGGCAGCGTGCACGGCGGCGGCCGGGTCAGCGTGCCGGGGGCCGAGGGCGGCGTTTATGCACGCCCGGCGCTGGTGGAAATGCCACAACAGACGCCGAGCGTCTGCGACGAGACCTTCGCGCCGATCTTGTCCATGATGCGCTACAGCCACTTCGAGGAAGCCATGGCCATGCACAATGCCGTGCCGCAGGGCCTGTCCTCGTGCATTTTCACCACTGATCTGCGCGAGGCGGAACGCTTCCTCTCCGCGACGGGGAGCGATTGCGGCATCGCCAATGTGAATATCGGCTCGAGCGGCGCGGAAATCGGCGGTGCCTTTGGCGGGGAGAAGGAAACCGGTGGCGGCCGGGAGTCCGGGTCCGACGCCTGGAAAGCCTATATGCGCCGTCAAACGCAGACTGTGAACTACTCTTCGGCGCTGCCGCTGGCGCAGGGGGTCAGCTTCGACATCTAGGATCAGGCCGGGTTCCCGAAGCCCTGTCCGATCTGCTAAGAACACCGATCTTGATCGCGACAAGAGCAAAAAAGGGGATGACCCATGGCCAAGTTCCGGCCCTTGCATGACCGAGTGCTGGTGCGCCGCCTGGAAGAGGATGCGCGCACACCCGGCGGGATCATCATTCCCGACACGGTGAAGGAAAAGCCCCAGCGCGGCGAGGTGATCGCCGTGGGGCCCGGCGCCTTGACCGAAGCCGGCGAGCGCGCGCCCATGGATGTCAGCGTGGGCGACACCGTCCTGTTTGCCAAATATGGCGGCACAGAGGTGCGCATCGACGGGGAAGATCTCCTCATCATGCGTGAGAGCGACATTCTGGGCGTGCTGGCGTGAGGCGCCTGGAACCCGAGACGACGGAGAGCGCCGGAGGCGGCGCAATGATGATGAGACAGGCGAAATTCGGCATCGGCGACGTGGTGCGCCACCGGCTGTTCCCCTTCCGGGGTGTGATTTTTGACGTGGATCCTGTGTTTGCGAACACCGAGGAATGGTGGCTCGCGATCCCGGAAGACCTGCGCCCGCGGAAGGATCAGCCCTTCTACCGCCTGCTCGCCGAAAACGAACCCGAGCTCGACGAGGAGATCGACCCGGAAGACCTCCATTACGAGGCCTATGTGTCGGAACAAAACCTCCTGCCCGACGAGTCCGGCGAGCCGGTCAGCCACCCGGACGTGCCCGACTGTTTCGGCCGCTTCCTCGGCTCACGCTACGAGGTAAAGGACCTGGAGCTGCATTGAGGTTATGGGCTCCACCTCAATCAGTCTTCGTCTTGGCCAAAACAGGGCAAAATCACGACGCCGCCTCATCGGACTGCATTGCGCTTCCCAAAAGACACACCTGTTGCCTGTGCGCGACAATCATTTAAAAATTGCATTCGCCCTTTGAAATCACCTGTTTTGCCTTTCTTCGAGGAAAAGGCCCAGATAGCTTATTTCAATCGTCATCAATAGCTATGCGAGTGCGGCACATGGATCACCTCATTCATATCGCAAAGAAATTGAAGCAGACAGCGTGGGATCGCATTGATTTTGCGCGAGCTGAGCAAATGGACCCCGCGAAACAGAATTTTGTTTTCAATAAGCATACTGTTTATCTTGATGACGGTACTAGTTGCATTTTGGCAGGCCACACTATATTTATTACATCAATTTTTGTAAAACTCTTTGTTATTGGTCAATTTGTATTGTCTAATTTCTTTCAGGGGGCGTGGGACAAATATCATGATCTCCCATTTCGTGAGCGGCCAGAATCATTTGAATTTGATTATATTTATATCCTTTATTCCTTGGGCCTCGCGCTTGGTAGCGCGGCAGTCATCACAATTACTCTTTTGCTTTTGTGTATTGTTTTCCATTTCCTCAGAAACTATGGCATCTTTTTGAGCAATACGATATTCAAAACCAAATGGGGTTATTTCAGCCTTAAATCTCTTTTCCATTCAGACCTCTATCCAGAAGCGTTCCAGGAGCGAAACTATCTCGGCTTTCAGAAGATAAACTACTGGGAGGCCCTTAGATTAAAATATACTAAGGTCAATGCTGTTGAATCACTCCTAAATTACTTCATCGCGTTAATGATTATTCTCGCAATCTCTACCCTGGCTCATACTATAGGTATGGACGCAGTGTCCCATGATTGGGATGATATGTGGGCACAATATTTGTTGGCCGTCTTCTTTTATTGTGCCGCCGCGACTCTGATAGTCGTCTTAATGTGGCCTTTCATCGATCTAGACGATCTAGACGATGAATTTGACATTGATAAGAAAAAAGAAGTCAAATTGGACGTCCGTAAGTGGGACCACGAACGCTACGAGGCTTGGGCTAAAGCCAAGGGCTACGAACCGCATCAAGCTTTTGCCTTAGCAGTCGACGCGCTCGAGCAGAGGACGGAAACCGCCACTGCGGGCCAATCCGAACAGTCAGTACAAAAGCAGCCATAGTCCCGCAACCGGTATGAGTGCCACGGCGATGGCGCAGCCGGCGACGCCGTCGCGGTCCGCATCGTCTTCGTCGACCTCGTCGGGGAACAGGTCGTCGCGGTCATCGTCGTCGGGGGGAATGAAAGCCATCGGCCTTCCTCCTGTTCGGGCGTTACGGATCGTCCATAGTCTAGAGCCGTTTCAACGAAACCGGATCATTGAAACGGCTCTCGGTCTTTGGTTTGGCGCGCTTTCCGGGCGGAAAACCGCGCACACTTTTCCTGAAAGCGCTCTAGGGTCTGTTGAGATTCAGGATTCCCATTTTTAGCGAACAGTGATTCAAG
>CAZVEE010000014.1:0-53230 GCA_964625525.1 uncultured Alphaproteobacteria bacterium
GGCGCCATAGTCGGCAAGATAGTCCAGAGTCTGATCATCCTGCATCGCCTCTAGCGTGCCGGCGGTCCCCCCGGGCACGAACAGGATGTCAAGGTCTTTGGGGCAATCGGCCATGGTCATGGTCGGGACGATGGCAAACCCCGTATCACCCATGACTGGCGCTAGCGACGGATCCTTGCTGACCAGATGCACTTTCGCACTCATCATGGAGGCGAAAAAATACTGCGGCCCGACCAGGTCCAGCATGGTCATCTGCGGATAAACGAGCATGGCGATCTGCTCATCGCCATGCATCACCAGATCGGGATAGGCCATCAGATCCTCATGGGCCTGGATGGCAATGGCGCGGGCCGCGTCCGCATTGGCGCCAAAGCGGGCCGGGTCGGCGGCCAGCGCCTCACGCATCAGGGCATCGAGGGCCACAAACGGGGCCATGGCGCCCATACCAAGGGCCCCCATACCCATTGCGCCACGCAAAAAGGTCCGACGGCGAAAGGACGTGTTGGAGTCAGTCATGAGCCTCTCCTTCAAAAATCCGCAGACAGAGTGACAGAGGCGGAACGGGGCGTGCCCGGGCGCACGACAGCTTGGGCAAAGTACTGGTAGGGCAGGAAATACTCTTTATCGAAGAGGTTCTGCACTGTAACGCCCACGCGGTAGCGTCCGATCTCATAGGAGGCCTGGGCATCCGCCACCACATAATTATCCGATTAGAAACTATTAGGCAGGGTCAGTTCCGCCTCCGAGGCCCAGGTCACGCCCGCGCCGACGCCCAGGCCCTCCAGCACGCCAGTAAAGCGATAGCGCGCCGCCATACGGCCGCTATAAACGGGTACACGGGGTAGTCCGCTTTCGGAAGGAATAGTGATGTCTTCGGTCACGTCAGAGTTTGTATAGGCTGCGCTTAACAGCACTGAGACGCGGGGATTGGGTTCGCATACCAGGTCCCCTTCCACCCCAATACTGCGCTGTTCACCGGTCTGTATGGAGGTGATGAAGCTTGCCGGGTCTGGCGCGGGCACATTCTCGCGCACGATGCGGAACCCGGCGAGCGTGCCGGACAACCCCCAATGACCGGTGCTGAATTTCAGGCCTCCTTCCAGGGAGCGTGAGGTCTCAAGCTCCGGCGGCGCCCCGTCGGCGCTGGCGAAGAACAGCGACAGGCGCGATCCTGTGGACCATCCGGCGAAGGCGGATACGCTTTCGCTCAGCGCGACGGTGACGCCGATCCGGGGGTCAAAACGGTTGACGGTATCATCTGTTCCCTGACCACCCTTGATCTCGGTTAGCGTATAGCGGCTGAGCCGCCCGCCCGCCAACAGATGCACCCGCTCCCCCCAGCTCGCATGGATCTGGGCGTAGCCTGCCAGTGTTTTGTATGCGCTTTCCAGAAACGTGGTCAGGGGTGGGGTCGCCCCGAAGGACAGGCGTGGCTGTTCCGTGGCATAATCGTAAATGCCGATAGGTGTGAAATCGAAGCCTGTGGCCCCTTCATAGTGGGTGTCGTCATAGCTGACCCCGGCCAGCAGCACATGCTCGAAGGGGCCGGTGCGGAACCGGGCCGTCACACTCGCATCCGTCGTCCATTGCTCCGTGTCTACTGGTAATTGCCCCTTGATCAAGGGGGCGGCCGTGTCCTCTAGAGGAAAGAAGGCCAGGGATGGTTTGGTGGAAAAAGGGATGGTGTGGTGGAAAACTCGTCGAACCTATTGGTGAACCGGCGTACATGCACCGTGGCTTCAAGCCGCTCGGAAAAGCGGTGCGTCAGCGTGCCGTGAATCGATAGGGTCTCAATGACCGTGTCCGGCGCGTCTTCGGCCCCGGTAAACTGGAATGGATCCACGCGAGCCCGGTCGGCCACCGCCGCTGGCAGGCCCACATATTCCAGTTGCTCAACCCGGTTATAGCCAACCCGCAGCAATAGATCCGTCGCGTCCGTCACCGCCACCCCGAGCGATGGGGCGAGCGTCAGGCGCTCAATCTCCACCGCATCGATGGCGTCCTCCGAAACCAGATATTCCGCTGGCAGCCGCAGGCCCACGCGGTCGCTCACGGGCATGTTGACGTCCACACTGGGCGCGATCGTGCCGAAGCTGCCGGTGCGCATTTGGGCGCGGGCAAAGAAAGCATCCTGTGGGGTCTTCGTAACCACATTGATCAGCCCCCCCACCGGCGCGCCAGTGCCCCCACCGAAGAGGACCGATGTCGGCCCCTTGGCCACTTCAATGCGCTCCACGGCCACCAGACTGGCCGGGTCGAGCACGGCCGTATCGCCATAACCAAGCAGGCCGTCCACGAACAGTTCCGCCTCGAACCCTCGGACCACCGGGTTGGCAAGCACCAGTTCCGATGGGGCCGACGGCACCACGCCCGACACGGTGAGCAACGCATCCGACAGGGTGGACAGCTCCTGTTCGCGCAGCAGCGTCGGTGTCAGCACCTGGATCGATTGGGGAAGATCGCTGAGGGGAACGGGAATGCGAGCCACTGCCGCATCATCGGCGCCATAGGGTGCCTGGCTGACCGCGGTGACGGTGAGAGTGTCGCCGCGCCAACGGGGCTCGCCCGTCCCGGCGGATTGCGCCTGGGCCCCACGCACAGCGCAAGCATGGCCGTTCCGGCCACGAGAGGTGTTCGGATCATTTCAGAGACTTTCGTTTGATCAGACAGCACAAGACGACGCCGCCCGGCCGCCCGTCAGGACAGCCGGCCACACACCGCCGCGATCAACCGAAAGAGGGTGGGGCGCGTGGGCCGTTCGGTGGTCCTCGGGACGGATAGGCAAAGCCGAGGAGAAAGACCGGCATTTGCCCCTGAATGATCTCATAGGTCGGCGTTGGCAGAAGCGGTGCCAGTGGCAGGGGGATCCCTGCACTGAGGACACAGAGCGGACAGTGAGGGGCGCCGGCCGATCGCTTATACGAAAATGCATGGAATGGAAAACGGTCTCTTTCGATTGGAACCAGGCGCGGGCCTTCCTTATCACTGCCGAGGAAGGGTCACTGTCTGCCGCGGCGCGGGCCCTTGGCCAGACCCAGCCCACATTGGGGCGCCAGGTCGCGGCTTTGGAAACGCATCTGGGCGTTACCCTGTTTGAACGGGTGGGACGCTCGCTGGCGTTGACCCAAGCTGGCCTCGAATTGCTTGAGCATGTGCGGTCCATGGGCGCGGCGGCGGGGCGCGTGTCGCTCGCAGCTTCGGGGCAAGCCCAAGCGGTGGAGGGGCTCGTCAGTGTCACGGTGACCGATGTCATGGCTGTATATTGCCTGCCACCGATCCTGGGCCGGCTTGCGGAGCAGGCGCCGGGCATTGAGGTGGACATCGTCGCGTCTTCCGCGCTGCGAGACCTGCGCCGGCGCGAGGCGGATATTGCCATCCGGCATGTGCGACCGGACGAGCCAGATTTCGTGGCCCAGTGCGTGCGCGAGTCCGAACTGCATTTCTATGCATCGAGTGCCTGGATTGCCCGCCACGGGCGCCCGGAACGGGTTGCGGATCTGGCTGATGCGGCCTTTATCGGGTTTGACGATACGGAGCGGATGATCGCGCGCCTGCGGGAGGTCGGTCTGCCTTTAACCCGCAGCCATGTGAGGCTCAGGGCCACTAGCGCCCTGGTTGTGTGGGAACTGGTGCGCCAGGGTCTCGGCATTGCCCCCATGATGGCGGAGATCGCTGCCATGACCCCGGGGGTGGAGCGCGTGCTGCCGGATCTGGCGCCCATTCCGGTTCCCACATGGGTCGTCACCCACCGGGAGTTGCACACCAGTCGGCGGATCCGTCTGGTCTTCGACCTCTTGGCGGCAGGATTGCGCGCGGCCTGAAGCCGTGGAGCCATAGCAGGCAGGGGAGGCAGTCGTGTTAGGATGCCACTAGATAGGATCATGACACGACGGGCGGACCGTGAGGGCACGTAACCGCCGGAGGAGCCATGTATGACACCACGCGTGAGTAACGATGCGCGGCGGGACCAGGTGATCGGCGCGGTCACGGAACTGTTCTGGCGCAAAGGCTATGACGACGTCTCCATTGGCGATGTGATCGAGGCGACGGGGATGAACCGGTACGCCCTCTATCAGGCCTTCGGCGGCAAGAAGGAAATCTTCATGGCCGTGTTGATGGCCTACACTGAAGGGGGCCTTGAGAAGATGCGCGAGGTGCTCAGCGATCCGGACCGCGAGCCCATTGATGCCGTGCATGAAGTGATCGTGGCGAAAATGCTCGATCCGGAAATGTTTCCCGCTGGCTGCCTCATGTGCACCACGGCCGTTGATGTGGCCGCCAAGGACGCGGATGTGGCGCAGCACATGATGGACTGTAACGCCGCCTTTGCTCACGAATTCGTGAAAGCCTATGAGCGGGCGCAGGAACGCGGCCTGGCCCCGCGAGACGGGAACCCGAGTGCTTTTGCCGAACTGGCCCATGCGCTCTACTTCTCTGTGGGTGTGCAGGCCCGTATGGGGCGCAGCCGGGAGCAGCTGTTGCAGGCCCTGGCCATATCCGTGGACAGTCTGCGGTACAAAACTTCTGCTTGAATTCAGAATGATCGTTCTGATAGGAGCCTCCTAGTCCTTTATGGGGGAGTCCTATGACCGTTCGTACCAAGACAGCAATGGACCGCTTTGCGGTGCAATTGACCGAAGGGGTGCTGCGCTATCGCTGGCTCGTCATCCTGGCGTCCCTGCTTGGCGTGCTCGCGATTGCCAGCCAAGCCTAACATCTGACGTTCGGGAACAATTATCGGGTGTTCTTCTCCGACGATAATCCCGAGCTGACTGCTTTTGAAGAATTTCAGGCGACCTACACTAAGAACGACAACGTCTTCATGTTCGTGCGGCCCAAGGATGACGGTGGGGTGTTCAACCCGACGGTCATGGGGGCAGTGGCCGCACTGACCGAAGGCGGATGGCAGATTCCCTATTCCATCCGTGTCGACAGCGTTACTAACTTTCAGCATACCTACGCGATCAAGGACGACTTGATCGTCGAAGACCTGATCGCCAACCCGGCGGCATTGAGCCCCGCGCACTATGCCGAGAAACGGGCCATCGCACTCGCCGAACCGCTGCTGGCCAATCAGTTGGTCACGGCCGACGCCCGCGGGACGGCGGTGAACATCGTCATTCAGTATCCCGAACAGAGCACGCAGGACGTGCCGGACGTGGCCGCCGCCGCCCGGGCCCTGCGCGATGAGGTGGCGAGTGCCTATCCGGACCTGGAGATCCACCAGCTCCGCCGCGTCGAATTCTATGATCGAAAAGACAGTCTGCTGAAGACACTGAGCTTAAGTGAGTACCAAGACTATGAGGGTGTTTGGCGGGCTCAGCGCCTAGCCATGGTGAACCATCAGACGTCGAAGGAAACGGACATCGTCTATGAGGCGTATGATTTTGCCGTGGATCTTGATGATGGTGATTTTGTGCGTGGTGTCCTGACCCGGATCCGCTAAACGGGCGATACAAAGGGGGAGAACGGAGCATGCGCCTTGGGTTTGTTGTCATGGTCGGCGCGCTCATCGCCGGGGCGGTCTGCCCCGGCGCAGCGCGGGCCGGGGAATGGGAATTCGGCGGCGAGGTGGGCGGCGAGCTGCGCATCTTTTTCGAGGAGCCGGCATTTCCCGACCAATTTGACACGCTCCAACCATCCCTTCTGCTCAAAGGCGATGTGCGTTACACATCCCAGGACCGCAAACACCAGGTGGTCCTGATCCCCTTCGCCCGCCTCGACGCTCAGGATGACGAGCGCACGCATGTCGATGTGCGCGAAGCCTATTACCGGTATTCCGGCGATGATTTCGAAGTTCTTGCCGGTGTCGCTAAAGTGTTCTGGGGGGTGACGGAAAGCCGCCACCTGGTGGACGTGGTGAACCAGACCGATGCAGTCGAAGACATCGACGAGGAAGACAAGTTGGGCCAGCCCATGGTCAAGCTGTCGCTGCTGCGCGATTGGGGCAAGGTTGATGTGTTTGTCCTGCTACGATTCCGGGAACGGACCTTTCCTGGCTCGGACGGTCGTCTGCGGTTCGAGCCCCCGGTGGACACGGACCGTGCCCGTTATGAGGACGGCGACGAGAAATGGAACACGGATGTTGCTCTGCGTTACTCTCACTTCTTCGGCAATTGGGATGTGGGCGCCAGTCTCTTTTCCGGAACGTCGCGCGAGCCTGTGATCGAAGCGTCTCTTGATGCCAACCAAACCCTGCGTTTGACGCCGGTCTACACCCAGATGAATCAGTTGGGCATTGATGCGCAGTACACGAAAGATGCCTGGCTGTTGAAATTCGAAGGCATCGTGCGCGAAGGCCAGGGGGATACGTTCGCCGCCGCCGTGGCCGGGTTCGAATACACCGTCTTTGGCGTGACCGAGGACGGCGCCGATCTGGGCCTTTTGCTTGAATACCTTTATGACGGCCGCGATATGGCTGAGGCGCCGATCACCACCCAGGAAAACGACGTGTTTTACGGCACGCGCCTTGCGCTCAACGACATTCAGGACACCAGCATCCTCGCCGGCGGCATCACCGACTTGGAGGACGGCACAACGTCGGGGCTGGTGGAGGCGGAACGCCGCTTCGGTCAGGACTGGAAGGGGGAACTGGAGGCTCGGTTCTTCACCGCCGTGGATGATGACAATCCGGTCAGCGCCTTTCAGAACGACAGTGTCCTGACCGTGCGCATGACCCGCTTCTTCTAGACCCGAGGGCGGGGCAGACCCGCCGCATGAGATCGTGTATCCTCTCGGTCGTATTACGCGGTTGGGGGACACACGGCGATGCGCGCGCTCGGCTACATTCTGCTATCGCTTCTGGTGCTGTTGGCGGTGGGCCTGGCAGGGGCCTGGATCTATCGGGCGGCTCTGGTAGAGGCGGTCTTACGGGCTCAAATGGACGCGGCGGGTTATCCGCAGGCCCGCTTCATCCTTGCGGATGTGGAGGCGGATCGGGCGGTCATCGACGCTGTGGCCCTCGGCGCGCACGGCCCGTCGCTGGAGCGGGTTGTCCTCACCTACACCCTTCCCGACTTATTGGCCGGTCGTGTGCAGACCGTTGAGGCGCAGGGCATGCGCCTTGATCTGCGCGCGCCGGGCTTTGCTGATGCGGCGCGCTCCACAACGCCCTTCGCGCTGCCATCTCTGGTGACGCCGGCCTGGCTGCATGCTCTCGGGGCAAGGGTCACGGTGCGCGATGCGGTGCTGATCGTCCCGGCACCCAGTGGGGGTGATCTGATCGCGCGGGTGGAGGCTGAGGCCGATTTCGCACAGGCACCGGCCCCCCTGTCGCTCACGCTCGATCTCACGCAAACACAGCCGGCGGCAAGCCTGCGGTTCGCGGCCGAGGGCGCGGCGAACCCGGGCGGCCTGACCCTGGACGGCCCCTTGACCCTGATTGGCGGGGGGTGGAACGGCGGCGCCTGGGTCCTCTCCGCGCTGTCCCATGACGGTGCTGTGCGCGTTGCGACCACAGCGGAGACCCTGACCGTGACATCCGAGGACGGGGTGGGCCTGACCTTGCATCCGGTGAACCGCCCGCGCGAGCCGGTCACCGCTCGCACCGGCCTGACCCACGTGGAGATGGCGACCGGCGGGCCCCTGACCGGGCGTTTGGCACTGGACGGGGCGGCCGCGCGCTTGACCACGCCGGCGCTCTCTGTCGCTGCGGTGGCCGTGGATTTGCCGTTTGAGGCCCAGGGCCTTGCTGGGCCGGTCGATCTGCGCCTGACCGTGCGTGATCGCCAGGATGTGCCTGTTCTGGCGCCCATGGTCCTGGTGCTGACGGCGACGCCCACCGGCCCCACACTCTCGCTCGACGGCTCGGTGCGCAGCGCGCGCGGTGGCGCCCAGGTTCCGCTTTCCGGGACCTATAACGGGGCGGTGGGCGATGGCACCATGCGGCTGGGGCCCGGGACGCTCGCTTTCGCGCCAGATGGTCTGTCGCCGGATCATCTCAGCCCACGGCTCCAGCCTTTGGGCGACGCGCGCGGCCGGGTTGATGTGGATGCCACGATCATGCTCGACAACGGCGCACCCCGCGACAGCACCGCTCGCTTGACCTTTGATGGCCTCACGCTCACCGCGCCGTTGGGCCGGGTGGAGGACCTGACCGGCAGTGTCATGGTGCTGGATCTGCTTGATCCGCGCACACCGCCGGGCCAACGTCTCACCGCGCGGCGCGTCACCGGGCCTGTCACTCTGGAGGCGCCGCGGATCCGCTTTCAGCTCACCCGACAAGGCGACGACATGGTGGTGTTGGTGGAAGCCGCCGAAGGGAGCCTCGCGGATGGCATGGTAGGCGTTGGCGAAACGGTGCTGCGCCCGCTCGCGCCTGCCAACAGCGCCATCGTGGATGTGCGCCGGATCTCTCTGGGCGCGCTGCTTGACCAATATGCCGCTGGTCAGGTGAGCGGCACCGGCCGGCTCAGCGGCGTGCTCCCCTTGAGTATGGATGAGGGCGGTCTGGTGCTGCGCGAAGGGCGGCTGGTTGCCGACGAGCCGGGTCGGCTACAAGTCAATTGGGGCGAGGCCCGCGACGGCCTCATTGCCCAGGGTCGCGAAATGAGCCTCCTCGTGCGGGCGCTGGAGGATTTTCAGTACGCCATGCTGCGGGTCGCGGTAGAGCGGCCCCGCGCCGGCGCCTTGACCTTGGCCATTACGGTGGAAGGGCAGAACCCGGCGGTGCTCGATGGCCAGCCTTTCGTGTTCAACATTGCCCTGTCCGGTGATCTGGAGGAGGTGCTGGCCGCCATGACCGCTGGCACGGGCGTAACCATGGATCTGCTGCGCCAGGGCCTGGGCAATGCTAGATAAGACCGATCACAAAAGGGGACGAGACATGAAACAGACCCGAGTGTGGCTCGCCGTCCTGGCCGCGGCGGTACTGACCGCCGCCTGCCAGCCGCGCGTCGAAGTGGTGGCCCCGCGCGAGCCTATCACCATCAACCTCAATCTCACCATTGATGCCGATATCCGCGTCCGCGTCGCCGAGCAGGCCGAACAGGACATCGAAAACAACGCCGCGCTCTTTTGAGCGCCGGCTTTGGCTGACAAAGGAGCAGGCCATGATCCGCTATCTCGCGCGCTGGACCCCGCTTTTCGCCCTTCTGCTGTTGTTCTGCGTGGCACCGCCCGCCCAGGCGGAAGACCGTCTCGATACGCTGCGTCTGGAGGGGGTGGTGATCGAACGCTGGGATGGTTTGTTAGAGGTGGGCGACGGGGAAACGGCCGATGCCGATCTGCGCGCCTTCGTCGATACGATCAATGCCGGGCGCATGGGTATTTATGAACAGCGCGCCACCGAAAACGGCGTACCGGTCGAGGAAATCGGCAAAGTGTATGCGGAACAGATTTTCGAAAGCGCGCCCTCCGGCACCCTCTTCCGTGACGCCGAGGGTATGCTCGTGACCAAGCCCTGATCAAAAAAAGAACCTGCCCTCACCATGGGTAAGGGCAGGTCCGCGCTCAGGCGATCCGTATCGGATCAGGCGAACAGGAACAGGTCGGGATCATAAGCCCCGCCCGGCACGTCTTTGTCCGTGGCGAACACGATCACGTCCCGCGTGCCTTCTGCCCCGGTCACTTCCAGGCGCACTGTATCCCCCTGGTCGATGGCATTCACATTGCTGAGAGTATCGGCATTGGCGAGCACCTCCAGCAATTCGTCTGCCGTCAGCTCTTGCCCCACATCGGCGCCGAAAACCGTGGCCAGAGTGGTACCCGTCGCAATCACCTCACTGCTCTGAGTATTGGCAAAGATGAAACTATCCGTATCGTCGGAGACGTTGACGTCCTCGGCTTCAAGGTCTTGCAGGGCAAACGCCGCAGACTGACCTTCCACAATCAAGATATCAAAAGCGCCAGTGTCCTTGTTGGTCATTTTGACCGAGAAGCTGTCTTCCGCCAAACCCAGCAGTTCGACCCGCTCATCGCTCAGGTCGATGGCTGCCGCCAGTAGGTCGGACACCTCTTGGTCAGTATCCAGCGCACCACTGATCAAATCGCTGAAGGGGCCTTGCTCGTCACCGCCGGTGACGCTGTTGCTTTGCTCAGAGTCGATATCGACCAGGGACAGGGTGTTGGCATCGTCTGACAGGTCCGTATTCGCCGCGATGGCCTTGATTGCCTTCTCGGTCCCTTCACCTTCCAGCGCCAGCACGTCAATGGCTTCGCCGCTATCAAAGGACAGCGTATAGCTGTCGGGCATAATGCTGATCAGCCCCACATTGTCGATGCCGGGCTCGCGCTCTTCGTCGAAAACGGCACCGCCATCGCCGTCGATCATTTCCTTGAGCACTTGCTCCACATCGTCATCATCCGCATCACGGTCGAAATTGAGATTCGCCGCGCCAGAGAAGAGTTCACTGCTCGGGCCGAACGTACCGCTCAGATCCAGCATGTTGAGGCTGAACAAATAGGGTTCATCCGGCACGTTATAGGACGAGGCTTCTGCCTGATCGTCATTGATGCTCATGATTGGGTCGGGGAACAGGCTAAAACCCTCTGCCACTTCGTTGGGGCCGAACAGCGGGCGTACAGCAGTCAGCACCGCTTTCAGTGCCCCCTCGATGACTGTTTCCACCGTGTCACGGATCGTGGTTGTCAGATCGTCCGAAAGGGACTGCCCGACGGACTGGGCGAAAGACGTAAACTTGCTGAAAAACCCTCTGCGAGCCATGGCCACCGTCTCCTTCATCCATCTCTATGATTATTGCGCAGCCGGTGATCACCGGCTGTTGAAATGCGGCGGCACGGTATCGGCGATTGATTGCGAGACTGTTACGGATCTGTGCACCCCGCACTGATGCGGCGCCAGGCCCGATTGTGAGAGCGGCAGGACCCTGCCATAGAGATCCCATGGAAACACATACAAAGCGAAGAGTGTTGGTGGTGCGCTGGTTCTTCCCCGTGATGGCTGCGCTGTTGGCGCTCACCGTTTTTGCCGGGTTCGCGCCCAGCTATTATCTGCGTCCCGACAATGCAGCGCCGCTCTCCCCTCTGTTTCGCATTCACGGGGCGGTGTTCACTGTCTGGTTCTTGGTGTTTGTCACCCAGGCTGGTCTGATCCGGGCGGGGCAGGTGACGGCGCATCGCTGGCTGGGGGCTGCGTCAGTGTTGCTGGTTCCACTGATTGTGGTGTTCGGCTTAGAGGCCGGGTTTGACGCGCTTGATCGTGGCATGACAGTCCTGGACTATCCGCCAGAGACCTTCTTTTTCATGTCGTTTACGGACGTTTGGGGCTTTGTGCTGCTGTTCACCGCTGCACTGCTCACCCGGGCGCACACTGACTGGCACAAACGGTTGATGCTGCTCGCGGCCATCAGTCTTGTCCTGCCGGCCGCGGGGCGCCTGGCCGATCAGCTGGGCATGGGTCCGGCTGGTGTGGGCGTTCAGCTGGGTTTTGTGGGTGCGCTCTTCTTGTTCGACTGGTTAAGCCAGGCGCGGTTTCACGGGGCAAGTCTGCTCGGTGGTGGTGTGATCGGTCTCAAGCTCCTTGGCATCGTTACAATCGGCGCGAGCGAGGCGTGGCGGGCGCTGGTGCCCCACCTTCGGTTTTGAGCGTCTCTTTCGAGAGGGTCGCGATGAGACGGGTCGAGCCGGACACGGACCAATGCGCGCGGCAGCTTTGAGGCCGTGGCAAATGCGGCTGATCAGACCTACGGACCGGCGCGCTCTGCTGCGTCGAGCAGTGCCAGGGCCCGCTCCAGCCCATCAATGCGGCCATTGGTGAAGCCATGGGCGTAGCCATCGGGTAGTTTCGCGCTCGATCGTAGATCCGCGCGCATAGTTTCCAGCTCCCGCATCAAAGCTTTACGCAGATGGGCTGCCAAATCGCTCATGGGGTGTCCTTTTGCGCAAGATGAAAGAGAGCGCGCTTTCCGGAACAGTGTGGGCGGTTCTCCGCCCGGAAAGCGTGCCAAACCAACGACTTAGAACCGTGCCAGGGCTTCAATGCCCCACACGGGTGGTTCATTCACGAAGGCTGAGAAATTGTTGAAGTCGATGGCGCCTTCCGTAGACACATCATTGGTGATGTTGCGGCCGAAAGCGGCCAGTTCATAGCGCCCGTGATCATGCGCATAACCGACCCGAACACCGCCTTCCAACAGGTGCGTGTCGCGAAACTCGGTACTCTCATAAAGAAAGAAATTGACCCGGCTACGATAGGCCCAGTCCGTGAACACAAACACCTCACCCATCCCGTCGAGAACCGGCACGCCATAACGCATTGTGGCATTGGCGATGAAACGTGGGGCCTGGGGCAGGGCATTGCCGTCAATGAACGCCAGGCCCGTCACCGGGTCTTGGCGATTGAGAACCGTACACGGAGCAGCGCAGACCGCCACTTGCAAATCCCGATCACGGATCTCGGTTTCATTCAGGCTCATACCAGCGGTCAGAGTAAGGTGCTCTGTGGGCGTAAAAGCCGTTTCCAATTCAAAGCCATAGCCAATCACCTGATCTGCGTTCAGCAATTGGTTGAAATTGCCCGCCCCGCCAACGGCCGTCAGCTGCTGATTGTCCGTTTCATAGTAGAACCCAGACAAGGCAATCCGCCCCCGGCCTTTCAGGATCTGGGCCTTCACACCGGCTTCATAGGACACAATGGTTTCGGTGTCGGCCACGGTGACCACATCGCCGAACAGAATGCGTCCTTGCGCATTGGGCGCGCGATAGGAGCGGGCCACCCGCGCATAGGCATCCGCCCACTGCGTCACCGCGACACGAAGGCTCGCATCGCCGGAAACGACCGTATCGTCCAGGTCCTGCGTGAGCGGATCAAGGGCGCCGGCCCCGATGGGAGACACCAGGCGCCGGGCCTCGAAATCAAGCAGGTCACCGGAGACCCGCACGCCGCCGCTCAGCGTGACCCGCTCGACCGGCTGCCAGCTCGCCGAGCCGAATACGGCCCAGGCCAAAGTGTCTTGGTTTTGCAGCGCGCGTCCGTTCTCGACGCTGCCGGCCAGCGTATCGAAGCTCAGATTCTCGATCTCCAAATGCTCATGATAGACGAACACCCCCAGAAGCGCGTGGAGCGACGGGTCTGGATCATAAGCCAACCGAACCTCTTGGGTTAATTGGCGATGATCGGTGATGTTGTCTGCCGTCTCCGCCGGAAATGGAATGAGTCCAGGACCTGAGGGCGGGGCGAAAGCCGCGCCAAAGCCTCCATCCACATCGCCCTGCGCCGTGATGCCCACGGTCTCATAACCGGTGATTGAGGTAAGCTGCCAAGGGCCGGTCGTGTACTCCAGGGTCAGGCTGGTCCCGAAGCTGAAGACCTCAAGCACCTGATTGGCGTCCTGAGCTGTTTCGTCACGGCGAAAATCATCAATAAGGTTGTCCGTCCCCGGCTCAATCACATTCGCACGAAAAGTGCGCGATCCCCCGTCCAGACGCCGGCCGCGAATGGCCACCAGGGCTGTGAAATCATCCGAGGGCGCATAGAGCAGTTGCGCCCGTCCGGCGAATTCGCTGAATTCCTCAAACCCGTCTTCACCGCCGGCGAATGTGTTATCGACAAAATCGTCCCGATCCTGAAAAAGGACTGATAACCGGCCCGTTAAAGCGTCTCCGGCCAGGGGGCCGCTGATCGCGGCTTCCGCGTCCACCGTGTTGAAACGGCCATAGGAGACGCGTGCATAGCCTTCCGGCGTGGTGGTGGGGCGGGCGGATTCAAATTTGATCGTGCCGGCCGGCGTGTTGCGGCCAAACAGTGTGCCCTGGGGCCCGCGCAGGATTTCGATACGGTCCAGATCGAAAACCGGAAAGCCCTTCAGGATCGGATTTTCCAGCACCACGCCGTCATAGACCAGCGACACGGGCTGGGAGGCGTTCAGGTCGAAATCCGTGTTACCCAGCCCGCGAATATAGAAGCGCGGAAAGGTGCGGCCCGACGAGGATTCCGCGTAAAGACTGGGGCTGCGCGCGGACAGGAACAGGATATCCTCGCCCCCCGCGCTGATCCCATCCAAGGTCTCGCCTTGCAGCACGCCAACCGAAAGCGGCACGTCTTGGAGATCCTGGCTGCGTTTCTGGGCCGTCACGAGGATGGTTTCACCCGCGTTTTGGGCCGCGGCGGTGGGCACCAGGGTCAGGGCGCCAGCCGTCATCGTCAGAACGGTGGTCCACATCTCGATCGTCCGGCTCCGGCGTGTCATGCGTCAGTTCCCAATGCTCGTGCGTCAGATGAGCGCGTGATCCGCGCGGCGGGATCCTACCGGTGGCACTGGTCACGGCAAAGTCAAAGGAGAGTGATCACACCCTGATGGGTTACAGGCGCCGCGACACGGCGACGGCCACGGCCGAGCCGCCGGCGATGATCCGCTGCCACAGGCGTACCGCCCAGCCCGAGGCGGGCGCCTGGGCTCGCGCCTCGTCCCGGTGGTGCACTTCGTCCGCCTGACAGGCCTCCAGGATGGTGCGGATGTGCGCATGCTCGCCGCTGGCCGCAAGTGTCTCGATTTGCTCTTGGTAATGACGGTCGACGAAAGTCTCCACCGTGTCGATGGTGGCATAGACCGCACCCGGCCCGAATAGGGCAGGCAGGGCTCCGATCAACCACCCCGCCACGCGCCAGGCCCCTAACAGCCAGCTACGATCACCCTCGGGCAGGATGTTTTCCAGGCGGTGCAGGTGATCGGTTTCCGTCGCTTGGTGGCGTTCCGCGAAGGCGCGCAAGTCCGGGTCGCGTGTTACGGCCAGAATGCCTTTGTAAATCCAAACCGCACCCGTTTCCCCCGCATGATCCGTTCGCAGATCGCTCAGAAGGGCTCGCGGTAAGGGCGGGGTGGCGCAGGCCGGTGGCGGCGCGCCGGCCAGCCGTTGCATGGCCGGCCGAACCACGAGAAACGCTCGGTAAACCCGTTCCGTCAGCCACAGCATGGGCGGCCAGCCGACCACATGACCCAGCCACGCCCAACCGGGCAAGGCTCGCCACAGGACTGCAAAGGCATCCGCCCCATCGCGCAAGACCCCTTCTTGATCGCGGACATGGAAGCGGCCCAGTGCCGCCTCCCGCGTCAGATCCGGTGGCAGCACGCCCGGTTTGTCCTCGGAGATATCGAGCCAGTGAATGGCTTCGGCGCCGCGCCGCGTGCGGTAAAACCCGATCTCCCGCACACACAACGGACAGGCTCCGTCATAATACACGGTGACGGGCGAGGGGGCTGGCTCGGACACAGGCATGACTCCAGAGGCGGCTTACAGGATCACGTCTGACCATGCAGCCGCCGCCCTAGATCTGCCCAGAGGACGAAACGTCTCAAACCCCCGCCCCGACGGGTCGGCCCTTTAGAGGTCCGGCTCATCAACGCTTGCCGACATGAGCGCAAGGAAGTCCTCGACCGCGCTCATCCGTGCCGCATATCCTTCGCCGCTGTCCTGGATATAGTGTCGCAGATTGTGTCCAAAGTCGGCGCCCTGTGCGAGCCATGCGGTGAGCGGCGCCTCCTCGGCCGCCACAACCGGGTCTGTGGGGCCCTCCAGCAAGGCCGATCCCGACAGGCCGGCTTCATAAAGCGCCGTGATGATGGCCGCGTCCGGCTGGCTGGCCAGCACGGCCACTTCATCGATCTGACCATCGAAGAACTGGGTCAAAGGTTGGGCCGAGAGCGTGCCAGAACTGCGTTCGGTGGCCCCAATGGCGATGGGCTCGAAATTGCCTGCCCCGCCAGACGTGTCGCCCAACCCACCCGTATAAGCCGAGGTCGCCGTTTCCGCCCCGCCATTGACGGATAGGCTCAAACCATCATTCCCCCAGCTGACGACCGCATGGGTCCAGGTGTTGGCCTGAACATCATCGATGACCAGGACCTGATCCAAGGCGGAGTCGGCATTTTGCAGGCGCAGCCACAAGACGCCGCCATTGAGCAAGCGCAGGTCCAGATGCCCACCCGTGCCATTGAAGCTGGCGTCTTTCGAAAACAGGCCCTGGTCGCCAGCCAGATTATCGGCATAGAACCACAGGCTCACGCCGCCGCCATCCAGCAGCAAGCGATCATCATGCGGAATAATGGCTGCGTCGTCGCTGCCGTCAAAGCGCAAACCAGCGCCCACAAAC
Source organism: uncultured Alphaproteobacteria bacterium (assembly GCA_964625525.1). Lineage (GTDB taxonomy): Bacteria > Pseudomonadota > Alphaproteobacteria > JAJFIK01 > JAJFIK01 > CAZVEE01. Next base: position 16,049 of record CAZVEE010000014.1, read on the forward strand.
CCATCTGCTGTCTGCATGGCTCCGCCCTGCAAGCCGCCGTCAAGGTCGTTTAGGGTCTCGTCGCGCAAAAATCTGCCATCGGCTTCACCGCCTGGCCAATAGGCCGCGAGATCGAAAACGGGCGCTTCCGCAAGTCCCTCCACCGTTACTGTCGCTTGAGCGCGGGCTGTGGCGCCTGCATTGTCGACAATGGTGTAGTCGAACCGGTCCTCGACCATCATGTCGGCGCCGAGGTCCTCGAAGGCGCCATTCGGGTCATAGGTCAGGGTCCCGTCGGCGGAGAGGGTCACCAGCGCGCCAGAGGTGAGCAGAATGCTGTCGCCGGGTTTCAGGGCTGCCTCATTCACAGTGGCGATGCTGATTGTGCCATCCACGTCACTGTCATTGGCCAGAACGGGAATGGCCACGGGGGTCTTTTCATCCGCCTGCGCCGTATCATTCTGCGCTATCGGCGCGTCGTTGCGCCCGGTAATCGCCACTGTCACGCTCGCATCCGCTTGTGCCCCGCCGGAGTCAATCAAACTGTAGGTAAAGCGGTCTTCCGCCTCTTCACCTTCGCCAAGCGCTGCAAACGCGCGCGCGGGATCATAGGTCACCAGCCCGCCACTGCCCACGGTCACGAATGCTCCCGACGGCAGACGGATCGGTGCGCCCCCTTCAGCGCCGGACCCATTGACCAAGGTGGGCGCCAGGAAGATATCATCCGAATCCTGGTCATTGGTCAGCACATTGACCATGACCGCGGTGTCTTCGTCCGTTGCCACGACATCGTCATTGGCGACGGGTGCGTCGTTCACGCCGGTGACCGTTACATCCACGCTGGCGGTGGCCGTGCCACCCTGACCATCCTCGACCGTGTAGATAAAGCTGTCCACTGCACTATCACCGTCGGTCAGTGCCTGCGCGCTGTCCGCGACCTCGTAGTGCACCGTGCCTTCAGCCGTGAGAGACACCACAGCACCGGAGGCAAGCACGATGCCGGCGCCTTCGGCGCTAACCACAATGTCATTGAGGCGGGTGACGCGCAGGGCATCGCCGTTTTCGTCCGTATCGTTCTCAAGAACGTCAATCACCACGTTGTCGTCTTCGGTGGTCACTGCTGTGTCATCGACGGCCTCGGGCAATCGGTTGCGCGCCCCGATCACTTCAATGCCGTCCAGACCGAATTGATAGAGCAGCTCCACATCTTCCGTTGACAGCCCATCCGTGTAAAAGCCCACCTCATCCAAAGTGCCATCGAAAAACTGCGTGAGCGGATCAAGGGTGCCCTCGGTTGAGGTGATCTGGCCTGCGCCGAAGGTGAAGTCGTTCCCATTGCCCGTCAGGCCGCCCTGCACACCTGTGTCTTCTGCGGCCAACGCTCCGTTGAGAAAGAGTTGAAAGCCTGTCTCATCGCCCCAGTTCACCACCACATGATGCCAGTCTCCGGCTGCTGCCGCCTCGCTTTGCAGGGTGGCAGTGCTGTCGGTGGTTTGCAGGCGTGCCTGAACGCGAGCATCACCGAGTGAGGTCACGGTAAAATGGCCGCCATTGCCAAACCCGAAAGCATCTCGTGAAATCAGAGCTTGGTCCGTGCCCCCCCGATCGGTTTGGAACCAGAAGCTCACCGCCCCGTCCGCCAGATCAAAATCATCCGTCGCCGGAAGCAGCGCATAGTCATTGATGCCATCAAACGCCACACCGGCGCCGGCGATCCCCTCGGGTGTCAGCGCTGCGCCGTTTTCCAGGCGCCCGTCATTGCGATTGCCACTGTCATCGAGAAGGATCGGCTCGGGCGTATTGGTGAACGGATATGCGGCGACGGCCTCAAAGGGCAGGGCCCCTTCGCCAGACACGGTGATGGTGATGGTCCCCGTCGCGGTCTGACCACCCGCGTCTGCCACGGTATATGTGAAGGTCTCATCAACCCGTTGTCGAGCGAACAGTCCGTCAAAGGCGTTGTTGGGGTCATAGGTCAGCGTACCATCCGCCATCAGACGAACCATGGCGCCAGATGACAGGGTAATTGGTTTGCCCGCCGTCGCATCCAGCCCATTGACCTGCAGGAGGCTCAACGCATCTCCTTCCGGGTCTGCATCATTGGCCAGCGGATCAAAGCGAATCAGGGTGCTTTCAGTCGTGGCCGCGCGATCCGGCCCAAGGACAGGGGCCGAGTTCACGCCGGTAACGGTCAAGGCGACCGTTGCGGTGTCCATGGCACCCGCCGGATCTGCCACTGTATAGGTGAAGCTGTCGGGTTCACTTTCCCCTGGGGCAAGAGGCGCGAACGCCGCGCGCGGGTCATAGAGCAGGCTGCCCGTCGATGTCAGCGTCACAACCGCCCCGGAGGCCAATGTGACCGCCCCGTCAGTGATATCGGCCCCGTTCACCTGGACAATGCTGAGACGATCGCCATTCGGGTCTCGGTCATTGGCCGTGACGTCGAGATCTGTCGGCTGGTCCTCCGCAAGCGTTGCTTCATCATCCTCCGCGTGCGGTGGTTCATTGAGCGGTGCCGCAGCCGTAAAGGTCACATTATCAATGAAAATGCTCTCCTGGTCGCCGTTCGTCAGCACACCAATGTCAAGGATAACGTTCTCTTCATTGAGGCCTTGTTCTGCGAGGAGATAGTCCAGATCGATCGTCAGGTGCCGCCATGTATCCGTCCCGTCATCAGCTGACCGGAAGGCGTCCACGTCTTCTGATTCAAACTGTAAGGCGATGGTGCTGCCGGATGTGACGCCCGTGTTGTCCTGGCTCCGCACCGCGATGGAGAACTGGTCGAGCTCATCATAGGTCGCGCCAGGGGCAATCCAATAATTGAGGCTGATCTGCCGATCCGTGAACCCCCTCACATCCACGGGTTCAAAGACAAGGCGGCTGAGCCCATCCGTGTCGTTGATGACGAAATTGTGCTCCACATTGACCTGTAAGGGTGTGCCGCCGGGCGCAACATCCGGTGCATTGTTCCCACCGAAGCTGTTCACGCCAAACGCATCTTCGTCGCCAAACCCGGCCGGCCCTCCCGGTACAAAGGGTTTCACAAGTCCCCACGTGCCCGTGAAATCCAGTCCGGGCCCGCCAATGTTCTGAGATCCCGCATTGGTGTACGTGCCACTAAACCCGCTGAAGAAATCATCGGTCACTGGATCGGCAATAAGGGCGTTGAAGCCCTGTGAGGCAATCGTTACGCGCGGGGTTTCGCTGCGACCTTCCACGGCCACATTGACGGTGGCTGTGTCTGTCAGACCGGCGTCTGTGCGCACCGTATAGGTGAAGCTTTCGAATACCGTTTGGCCGGGTTCCAGATCGTCAAAGACACCGTTGGTGTTGTATGTCAGGGTGCCATCATTCTGTCGGGAAACGATAGCTCCAGAAGAGAGCACCACCGAGCGGGGCGCGCTCGATACCGTTTGAAAAAACTGTTCGACACCGTTGATGGCGCTGATTGTGACACGGTCGTCCGCCGGAGTGATGTCATTATCGAGGACACGGATCGTCGCGGCGGAATCCTCATCGATAACCAATGTATCGTTTATGGCATCAGGCTGCAGGGCCGCCGGTGTCTGATCATCCACGTGGGTGGCCACAACACTATTCGGCGTGCCCAGCGTTCCGCCGACCGTGGTGATCGGACCATTGGTTAAGTCATTCAAATCCTGCGATGCAATGATGGTCATGGAAACCGGCCCTGAGACTGCGCGTGGACATTGTGTTTGTGTCAATTTTTTCTGCCGGCACCTTACCAATTAGTGCGTCATTTTGAAACACGTTTTTCCGGCTGGGGGGGGCCTGGACGCGGCACAAGAGGCGGCCTGCGCTGAGCGAAAGTCAGGACGGTGCGCTTGTCTCGCCACGGCTGCTTACCAGTCCACAACGAATTCCTGGTCTTCTAAGCGCAACCGACGGCGAAGCCTCTGGATCGAGAGACCATGTCCCTACTGAAACTCAGCGGCACCATTGCGGTGGTGGCCTTCGGACTAGCTTTGGCGTTGGAAGCAAGCCTGCTGCTCATCCTTCCGGCGGAACTGCCGGGCGCGTGGGCGTCGCTGCTTGATGCCATTGTGATCGGTCTTGTGATGGGCGCCGTGCATGTGGGCTTGGTTCGCTGGCGCGACGAAACGGGCGCGCGGTCGCCCGCTAGCGTGTATTGGGCGCACGGGATCATCATTGCGGTCGTTGGTTTTTCCCATGCCTATGTGTTGCACTCGGTGCTGCGCAATCTGGAAAGTGTGCTGGGCGTGGTGCCGGCCATTGTCGCCAATGCGGCTGTGCTGGCGGTGTTGCTCGGCGGCATATCTGCCTGGCTTGAGTTCATTCGTATACAGACAAAAATACAGCGAGGACGATTTGCCTACGGCACGGCGCGTCTTGATCGCGCTTTGGTGGGCGGGGCCTTGTTGGCGGCGTTGTGCATAACAACGGTGCCAATGCTCAGTACTATTGACACGCACATCAACACCCGCAAAAGCGTGGATAGTGGCGAGATCCTGAATTTGGCCGGCCGACAGCGCATGCTCAGTCAGCAGATCGGGCGGTTGGCGCTGACCTCTGGCCCTGGCGTGCGCGAGGCTATGACCGATGCAATCGCCCGCGCCGAAAGCCAGGCCACGCGCCTGGGCCATCTGATTGACCAATATGCTGCCGGTCATGTCTTGGACATCGATCGTCGTGCCATGCTGCCTGAGAATGCCGAGGTGACGGCGTTGCGGGTGGCTTATCTGACGCAGGCCAAGGCTTGGCTTGCTGCGGATACGCCCTTGGAGCGCTGGCAAATCGGCGTGGACTTACAGTCCGCGATCGATGCCTTTTTGCCGGCTATGGAACGCGCCGTGGGGACTGTTCAAGCCATAGAGGACGCGCACGTGACGGCTGAAGGCGTGAACCAGATACTGCGTCTGGTCGCCGGGCCCGCGGTCCTCTTCGGCTTAGCCTTTGGTTTGTTCTGGCCGGTGTTACAATTGGTCCGTGTGCAGCAGGTTGGATTGGCCACGCAGGCAGACATTGTGGCGCGCTCCAGCAGCCCGATTTTGCGAACGGATCGCGACCAGCATATCTTATGGGTCAATGAGGCGTTCGAAACGCTGACGGGGTATCGAGCCGAGGAGGTCATTGGCCGGAAGCCGGGCGAATTGCTGCAATGTCCCGACACTGAACCCGAAACTGTTGTGGCGATCGCCAACGCCCTGAAAGACGGCAGGCCGATCCGCACCACCATCTTGAACCGGAGCAAGACGGGTCGGCTCTATTGGTTGGATTTGGACATTCAGCCAGTGATGGATGCCCAGGGACATCTTGAAGGCTTTACCGCCATTGAGTTCGATATCACCGAGACGGTGGAAGCGCGCGAGCGTGAACGCGCCGCTCTCAGCATCGCGCAGACCCAAGAGGCCCTTCTCACCAGCATGGCGGAAGTGGCCAAGGTGGGTGGTTGGGAGTTGGATATCAAAAGCCAAGTGCCTGTTTGGAGCGGTTACACCCGCACCATCCATGAAGTAGGCATGGATTATCAGCCCACGCTTGAACAGGCGATCAGGTTCTACGCTCCCGAGGTTCAGCCGTTGGTCCGCGAGACCGTCGAAAGAGGGTTGGCGAACGGAGAAGGCTGGGACCTTGAACTGCCCTTCATCACCGCAAAGGGGCGGCGCATCTGGGTGCGGGCCGTGGGGCAACCTGTGTTCCGCAACGGCGAGCCCATCAAACTAATCGGCGCCTTCCAGGACATCACGCAACAGCGGGCCGAGCGGGAAACCTTGGCCAAGGCCTTGCGTGATGCTGATCAAGCCTTGTCCAATCTCTCCGCTTACCAATCAGCACTCGATCAGCATGCGATTGTTGCCATGACCGATGCGCAAGGCATCATCACATTCGTGAACGAGAAGTTCTGCGCTATCAGCGGCTACACTCGCGGTGATCTTGTGGGCCAGACTCATGCGCTGGTCAATTCAGGCGAACATCCGCGTGCGTTTTTTGTGGATATGTGGCGCACGATTGCCAAGGGGCATGCATGGCGTTCTGAGATCTGTAATCGGAACAAAATGGGAGATCTCTATTGGGTCGATACCACAATTGTTCCCATTTGTGATGCGTCTGGGCGGCCGGAGCAATATGTATCGATCCGGTATGATATCACCGAACGCAAGCTCGCGGATGAAAAACTGCGCAGTGCAATGAACGAGATCACAGGCTTCTTCGAAATTGCCGTTGATCTGTTGTGCATTGCCAGCTTGGATGGACGGTTCATCAAGTTGAATCGCGCGTTCGAGGATGTGCTGGGCTATCCGTTGGAGCAGATGGAGGGCGCCCGGATCATCGACTTTATCCATCCCGATGATGTGGAGGCCACTCAGGCGGCCTTGGGTGCCAGCAATGATGGCGATGAAATCCTCAACTTCGTCAACCGCTACCGGTGTGCCGATGGCAGTTATCGCTCCATCGAGTGGCGTTCGCGTCCGGCCAATGGGGTCATTTATGCCGGTGCCCGCGATATCACGAACCGCTTGGTTCACGAACGGGAGTTGGATGCCCGCAGGCTTGAAGCCGAGTCAGCCAATATCGCCAAAAGCCAGTTTCTGGCCACTATCAGTCACGAAATCCGGACACCGATGAATGGCGTCATCGGTATGCTGGATCTGTTGTTGCGCACGACCTTGGATGAGGAGCAAAAAGACCGCGCCGTGACGGCACGTGAGTCTGCGTTGAGCCTGCTGACCATTCTGAACGATGTGCTTGACTTCTCTAAACTCGAAGCTGGCCAGGTGGCGATTGAACAGGTTCCCTTTAGCCCATCTCAAACCAGCAATGACGTGATCTCCCTGCTCTGGGCAAAGGCCGAGGAAAAAGAGCTTAGCCTGACCCTCGACGTAACTGATGGCGTACCGCACTGGATCGCGGGCGACCCCACGCGTGTGCGCCAGGTGCTGATGAATCTCATCAGCAATGCTCTTAAATTCACCAACACCGGCGGCGTCACCGTGCGTGTCGTCCACGAGGCAGAGCCCGCGAGCCTCTTGCGTTTTGAAGTGGAAGATACCGGAATCGGCATCCCGGAGTCCGCGCAGGCAAAGCTGTTTAACCGGTTCGTTCAGGCCGATGCATCGACCACGCGCCAATATGGCGGCACGGGCCTTGGCCTGGCGATCTGCAAACAGCTTGTGGAACTCATGGGCGGCACGGTGGGGTTCTCCAGCCGCGAAGGGGAGGGCAGTACCTTCTGGTTCACAATCCAGGCAGATGTCACGCAAGAACCGCGTTTCGACGCGGCGGATGAACCAGAGCACAAGGACGCGGAACTCAGCCGACCCCTGACGATCTTGGTGGCAGAAGATCATCCTGTGAACCAAAAGATCATCACCGCCTTCCTAAAGACCGCTGGTCATGAAGTGGTCATGGCCAATAATGGCCGCGAGGCGGTGGACGTCGTCCAGACCCGCTCATTCGACCTGGTACTGATGGATGTCCAAATGCCGGTCATGGATGGCGTGTCCGCGACGAGCGCCATCCGGGCCTTATCCGGTCACGTGGCGAGGATCCCCGTCGTGGCCCTGACCGCCAATGCCATGGTTGGTGACCGCGAGAAATACATCGAAGCGGGCATGACCGATTATCTCAGCAAACCCATAGACCAAAAGACTTTGCACGCCACCATTGCGCGCGTCGTGGCGCGTGATGAAGATGTAATGGACAAGGCATCTTAAGACGCCCTCCCGTTGGCTCTGGCGCCGTGCTATAGATCCCCGCACATGTGTGAGAAGCGGATGCAAAGGGGACACGGCCCATGGGCCAGACGGCACGGCAGGTCTTACAGGATGTTTTCGGGTATACGGCATTCCGTCCGGGCCAAGAGGAGATTATCGAGGCTCTGAGCGCGGGCGAGCCGTTGCTGGCGGTGATGCCGACAGGAGCCGGCAAATCTCTGTGTTATCAGATCCCCGCCATCCGCTCTGAGCGTCTGGCCATCGTGGTGTCGCCGCTGGTCGCTTTGATGGATGATCAGGTGGCGGGCTTGCGCGCTAACGGCGTGGCGGCCGCGTCCCTCCATTCTGGCTTGGCCGGAGCGGAGCAGTCCGATGCCTGGCACGGCGTGCGCTCAGGCACGGTACGCCTTCTTTATCTGTCGCCAGAACGTCTTATGACGGATCGAATGCTGGAGGCGTTACAGGCTCTGAAACCGGCTTACTTTATTATAGACGAGGCGCACTGCATCTCTAAATGGGGTGCGAGTTTCCGTCCTGAGTATGAGCAATTATCCGGCTTGGTTGAGCTTTTCCCCGAGGCCACCATTTGCGGATTCACGGCCACGGCCGATGAAGCCACACGTCAGGACATTGCCCAAAAACTGTTTCGGGGTCGGGGGCGGATCATCGTCCAGGGCTTCGACCGGCCCAATCTGCGCCTGGGCGCGGCGAGCCGCGAGGCCTGGAAAGATCAGCTCCTGACCTTCCTCGCCCGCCATCAAGGCGAGTCCGGAATCATCTATTGCCTGTCGCGCGCCAAAACCGAAGAAGTGGCCAGCTTTCTCGACAGCAGGGGGCTGACCGCGATTGCCTATCATGCCGGGCAGCCCGCCGAGACGCGTCGCCACACACAGAACCGTTTCATGACCGAGCCCGCGGTGATTATGGCGGCCACCATCGCGTTTGGGATGGGCATCGATAAGCCCGATATTCGCTTTGTTTGTCATCTGAACTTACCGTCCAGCATGGAGGCCTATTATCAGGAGATCGGCCGCGCCGGCCGCGATGGTGCGCCGGCTGAAACCCTGCTGCTTTACGGGCTTGATGATATCCAGATGCGCCGGCGCTTTATTGAAGAAGACGGCGAGGATCCAAGCCACAAGATGCGCGAGCACAAGCGCCTTGATGCGCTCATTGCCTATTGCGAAACCGCCCATTGCCGCCGCGCGGCGCTGCTGGCCTATTTTGACGAGCAGATCGAGCCTTGCGGCAATTGCGACATCTGCCTTGATCCGCCGGACCTTGTGGACGGCACACGGCCCGCGCAAATGCTGCTATCCGCGGTGATCCGTACAGGGCAAATGTTCGGTGTGGCCCATATCATCGATGTTCTGCGCGGGTCTCAAAATGCTAAGATCACGCAGCGCGGCCATGATCGTCTACCCACCTATGGCGTGGGGAAAGAGCATTCAAAAAGGTTCTGGCAGGCTTTTGCGCGCCAGGCCGTCTCGGCCGGGCTCTTGCGGGCCAATATCGAACGCTTCGGTGGCCTGGAACTGACCGCCGAGGGCATGGCCGTTTTGAAGGGGCAGGCGGAGTATCGCTACCGAGCCATCAAGGAGCGCTCCACGTCCAAAGCTGCGGCACGGACCGGTGGTGCCTTGCGCCCCGCACCGCCCCCCGCCGGAAGTCCCGATGCAGAGCTTGTGGCGGCGTTGAAGCGGTTGCGCCTGGATCTGGCGCGGGCCCGGAACTTACCCGCGTATATCGTGTTTCCAGACGCCACCTTGATAGACATGGCGGCGCAGCGTCCGGCCACTCTTGAGGCGATGGCCCGGATTGGTGGGGTAGGCCCCAAGAAACTCGCTGAATTTGGCGCGGCGTTCCTTGAGGTCATCGCCGCCGCAAAGGGGGCAAGCGTGACATGAGCGATGATCCCCGACAGCCATTCTCCGAAATCGTCCGCCGGCATACATATCACTCGGCTGAGGCGCTGTTGACGGTGCGCCAAACTGCATCGGGAGCAGAGTATTTTCGTGCCTGGCTGGAACGCCGCTATGTGCCGCCCATTTGCGGCACGGTGGGGTTTAATCTGGTGGCCGCGGACTATGGCCGCACCGTGTGGCGTCTCTGGCCGGGGGAGCACCAACTCAACGCTACCAATACGCTGCATGGGGGTGTTGCGGCCATGCTGCTCGACAGCGCCGCGACCAGTGCCGCTCACACCACCTTAAGCGCGCGCGAGGCTGTGACCACTATTCAACTGTCGTTGCATCTGGTGCGCCCTGTTGTGCTCGACAGCACCGAGGTCCTGTGTGAAGGCCGCTTCCTGGATCGCACCCGCCGCCAGACCGTCTCCGAGGCGCAGCTTGTCAAGGACGGGGGAAAGCTCTGTGCCCATGCTACTGCCACGTGTCTGGTGACAGAAAGATCAGCCGAGAACGGATGATCTGGCCGCCACCAACTTGCGGCAGACGCATGTCCCGGTGTTAATAGGGCAGACTCTCGACTGTCGCGTGCTGACCGTCGTCCAGTCCTGCAGGGTCGCATAAACCGTTATGCTGGATCCTGATCATGCCAGCCTGCGTTTGCTGCTACCAGCAATGGAGCATTGCGAGTGACGGCGGGTCAAGACAAGCCGCCGGATGGGGAGGCGCTGGAAAGCCCATGACGCCATGCCTGCAATGACTCAAAGTGTAACGGAGCCGCTGAGCTGGGCGACCCGGCTTGCCTTGTTCTTTGGGCTCCTCACCATGGGCATGGGCTTGACGGTGATGTTTGCCGTCGTGCCACCGCTCGGGCGCGAGGCGGGGTTGAGCGAACTGGAGACCGGGATCGTCCTCTCGATCTCCGCGCTCTTTTATGCGGGGCTCACGCCGGCCTGGGCTCGCTTGGCGGATCGCTTTGGGCGCAAACCGGTCATGGTGTTCGCCCTTGTGGCGTCCGGGGTCACCAATCTGATTTTTGCATGGATCCTTCATGCTGCATTGGCGGGGGATATTCCGGCCGGTGCTGCTGTGTTGTGGTCTTTTCTCGCGGGGCGTTTGGCGTTTGGCCTTCTGGCGCCGGGACTGCAACCGGCGGCTATGGCGATGGTGGCTGACGCCACCGATGCGCGCACCCGTGCTGCGGCTTTGGGATTGCTCACCGCTGCGATGGGGGTGGGCTCGGTCATGGGCCCGGCTTTGGCGGCGGGACTGACGCCGGTGGCCCGAGTGGCCCCTATTGCGGGGGCGGCAGTGCTCTCGCTGGTTGCGGCCGTTGTCGTGATTTTCTGCGTGTCCGAACGAATGGTGCCCCGCGATCGTGCCGAGCATGCGCCCTCCCTCTCTTTGTTTCATCCGTCCATTGCGCCGTTCATGGCGCTGCTGACCATCTATTTCGTCGCCCTCGCGTCGTTCCAGCAGACCTTCGCGTTCATGGTGGAGGACACCTTGGCGGTGGACGGGGCGACGGCGGCGCAGAAGGCGGGGATCGGCTTCATGGTGATTTCCATCGCCTCGCTCAGCACACAGTTCCTCTATGTGGCGCGCGTCAAGCCGTCACCGGCATTTATGCTGCGGGTGGGGCTGGCGCTGGTGACCATCGGTTATGGTGGGGCGGCGCTGGCGGAGCCGTTCTGGGCTACATGCCTGTCTTTGGGCCTTGGCGGGGTTGGCGCGGCGTTGGCAATCCCGGGCGCCAATGCGCTTGGCAGTCTGCGGGCCCCACCAGGGCTTCAGGGGTCGGCCGCCGGGCTCATGGCGGTGGCGCCCCCGGCGGGGTTCATTGTCGGGCCTATCATCGGCGCGCTGGTCTACAAGGTTGATCCACATCTGCCGTTGTTGAGCAGCGCGGTGGCGGTTTTCTGCCTGTTCCTGGTGAGTACAGTGATGATCCGGCGCACGGCTCCCACCCTGTGAGCGCCGTGCCATAAGGCCTTACAGGCGTATGGTCACATTCTCCAGCCGGCGAATGCCGGTGGCCAAGGCTTCGAAATTGGGCAGGCCCCCGCTGAGCTGCATATGCGGCACCCGCTCTGCCATCACATCAAGCGCTTCTTCCAGTTCCGTGCGCGCCAGCGCTTCGCCCAGGCACCGGTGCGGACCGCCGCCAAAGCCAATGGAGCCGCGCGCCAGATCGGTGCGCGTGATGGTGAACTGGTCCGGATCCGCATAGCGGGCCGGATCCCGCTGGGCGGCGGCCATGTTCATCACAATGATGGAATTCTCGGGGATCTCCACCTGGGCAATGGTCATGGCCGTGTTGGTGATGCGCGGCAGCGACGCCACTGTCGGCTCATACCGCAGGCTTTCATCCACGGCATTCTTCAGAAGGTCCCGCTGGTTGACCAGCAACTCCCACTGGTCCCGATACTGCAACAGCAGGGTGACAGCCACTGACAGCGCCGTGCGCGTGGTATCGCTACCCGCGAAAATCAACCCCAGGATCTGGGCGCTCAATTCCTCTTCCGAGTACGCCCCGGTCTCATCGATGATGCTGATCAGCTGGCTGAGGAAATCGTCTCGTGGTGCTCCCCGGCGCTCCACGACCAGCCCATGCGCATAAGCGCTGAGGTTGCGCACCGCGTCGTCCACCTCTGGGCGCAACTCTTCGGGCAACTCACTAAAGGCATAGCCCAGCGTGTCCGCCCAGCGCTTGAAGACGGGAATATCCGCCTGCGGCACGCCCAGCACTTCACAGATGGTGCGCACTGGCAATTGGCTGGCGAAGCGGTCGATGAAATCCACGTCGCCGCCACCGGCCATCTCGTCCACCAGGTCTTCGGCCAGCGCGCGCACGCGGGGGCGCAGCTTGGCAATCAGCGGGAAGGAAAATGTCCGCTGCAAGGGCGCGCGCAAGCGTGTGTGCCGCTCTCCATTGGCTGTCAGCACGATCAGGTTCCACCAGTCATAAAGCGGGCCGCTGGTGATGTTGCGGATCTCCATCACTTCCTTGCCGAACTGGCGTGTGTTGGGATGCTTGATGAGCGTGTCCACCAGATGAAAGCGCAGGATCCAGGTGACGAAGGGCCGGTGGATCACGTCATGGGAGCGCGCCAGCAGCCGCGCCCAGCCATGGGAATCCTGCACGAACGTGTCGTCACTGGGCATGCGCCCGTCCCAGTCCTGCGGCGCGGGGGCTTTGCCCACGGCTGGTCCCAGGCGTTCAGCACTCCATTGGCTCATGATGTCCTGTCTCCCCCTGCTTTGTGGCGCCGCGCGACACTTTAAATGGATAATTTGTCAGTTTTGTCGATCATACCGCAAGGGTTCCCTTACGGAAAGTCGGTCAAGGGGTTTGCCGTGGCGATTGACCCCGACTAGGCGAACCCTGACAAAATGACCTGGAAAGTGGTAGGGCGTAAGGGAAGACTCAGAAGGGGGACCAAAGACCGATGAGCCGCCAACCGCACAAGCCGACGCCCACGGGCCATCCGCAGCCTGAGTCCTTCTGGAGCGTTCTCGGCGAGTATTACACGCGCGCCCGCGAGATTTTCAGCGGTGAGGTGGACGTGCTCAATGCCCCGCCGGGTCAGAAATTCGCGGTGAAGACGGCGCTCATCGTGCGCGGCCTGTCGGTGGATCTGGCCAGCGGGCGCTTCAATCTCTGGGCCATGAGCCTCGTCTACACCACGCTTTTGTCGTTGGTGCCGCTCCTGGCCATCAGCTTTTCCGTGCTCAAGGGTTTCGGCGCGCACAATCAGATCCGCCCCTTTTTGCTTAATGCGCTCGCCACATTGGGCGACAAGGCGGAGGATGTGACCGACCAGATCGTGGCCTTTGTCGACAACACGCAGGTGGGGGTCCTGGGGTTCATCGGCGTGGCGTTCCTGTTCTACACCGTGCTGTCCTTGATGCAGAAAGTGGAGGAGGCGTTCAACGCGGTCTGGCGGGTCAACCGTAAACGCTCCTGGACTCAGCAATTCCGTGATTATCTCAGCGTCATTGTCGTGGGGCCGGCGTTGATCTTCCTGTCGCTGGGTGCGGTGGCGAGTATCATCGGCGATCCGGCGCTGGAGACGGTCTCGCGTTCCCCCTTTCTGACCCAAGTGCTGGAATTTCTCCGCACGCTTTTGCCCACGGTGCTGGTGATCATCGCCTTCACCTTCATTTATATTTTCACGCCGAACACGCCGGTGCATGTGCGCTCGGCCATGATCGGCGGCACGGTGGCGGGCATTTTGTGGAATGTGCTGGGGTGGATCTTCGCTGCCTTCGTGGCCACGTCGGTCAGCTACTCGACCATTTATTCTGGCTTTGCCACGCCGATCATCTTCATGGTCTGGCTTTACATGGGCTGGTTGATCCTGCTCATCGGTGCGACCATCGCCTTTTACCATCAGAACCCGGATTATGCCTTACAAGGCGGGGCCGAGGTCGATCTGAGCAATCGCGCGAAGGAGCGCCTGTCGGTTCTGGTGGCCGCCGAAGTGGGCCGCGGTCTCTACGAGCCCGGCGAACCGGTGACAGTGGATGCCATATCGCGCCGCCTCAAGGTTCCCATGACGGCCCTTAATGTGATCATCGATATTCTGGAGCAGGGCGGTGTGATCACCGAGACCGGTCACAATCCGCCCCGCTATGTGCCCGCCCGTCCTTGGGATACCACCAAGGTCAAGGACCTGATCGGCCTGGTGCGGACCTCTGGCGTGCGCCCGCCGGTCGATATGGGATCCGTCATGTCCTCCACGCGCATCAATGAGGTGTTCTCGGGCATCGAGGAGGCTATTGCCTCGGCCGCCGGGGATCTGACCCTCAAGGATCTTGCCATTGATGGCGGCGTGGCGGAGCCGGCTCCCGCCGATACGGTGGCCACGGCGGGGGATCGCAGCCCCACCGACACATGACTGCAACATGCCCCTGGTTCACTCTCATGGCATAACCAGGGAGGGGGCCATGGCAGGTCTTGGCGAAGTCTCCGGCGTGGCCGGGATCGTGCTGTCGGTCGGGCTGTTGAGCCTCGGTCTCGCACTGCTTGTTTACTGCGGAGATTATCTGGTCTCTGGCGCGGTGAAAGTGGCAGCGTCCCTGAACGTTCCGTCCTTCGTGATCGGCTTGACCATCGTGGCCTTTGGCACCTCCGCGCCGGAGCTGTTTGTTGCCGTCGAGGCCGCTCTTTTTGGTCAGGACGATCTGGTCTTCGGCAATGTGATCGGCAGTAATATCTGCAACATCCTGTTGGTGCTGGGATTGCCGGCGCTGCTTTACTCCCTCTCCAGTGAGATCAAGGGCTTGGCGCTCGGCACGTTCCTGATGCTCACCTCAACGGCGCTGTTCGTGTTGTTCTTCTATAGGGGCAATGACATCAGCCACTGGGAGGCGCTGGGCCTCCTGGTCCTGCTGGCGGCTTTCTTGGCCGTCTCCGCCAGCCAGTCGGGCGCGGAGGATGATGTGGAGGAGCTGGCGGCCGAAGAGCTGCCCTTCGGCCTGGAGAGCACCACCCGCAACAGTCTGTTGGTCATTGTGGGCGCGACGCTCGGATTGATGCTCGGCGCTGATCTGACCGTCACCAATGCCGTGGCGCTCAGTCAGCGCATTCCCGGCGTGTCTCCGGAATTGGTTGGTCTGACCATTGTCGCCATCGGCACATCCTTGCCGGAACTGGCGTGCACCATGGCCGCGGCCCGGCGCAAGGCGTTCGGCCTCGGTTTCGGTAATATCATCGGCAGCAACATCTTCAATATCCACGCGATCCTGGGCGTAGCGGCGTTGTTCTCCCTGGATGGCTTGAAGATCATGCCGGCGGCCGATGGCGCGGATCACATGATCTATGGGGACATTGTCATCATGTTCGCCGCCACCGGTCTCGGCGCCTTCTACATTCTCGGCCGCGACCCGTCCGAGCCTCAGATCGACCGCCTCTCTGGCCTATTCCTGTTTGTTCTGTACTTGTGCTACGTGGCGTATCTGGTGCTCAATGCCATTGCAGCGGCCGCCCCGGCCGCGGCCTGACGGAGGCCCGGCCATGGCGGACGGCATTCGGGATTTGGGTGTGCATGAGGCGGATTTGATCGGCCGTATCATCGCCGCCGGCTTTCACGATGACCCCGTGATGTGTTGGTGTTTGAACGGGACGGGCGCCATCGCGCCGCTCAATGCGGTCCTCGCCCGAGAGATCTATCTGGCGCAGGGCTTTGGCCATTGCACCGAGGATAACCGCTCCGGCACGCTGTGGCTGAAGCCCGGCAAAGCCGGAGGGCTGTCTTTCATGGCCACGCTGGAGCTGTCTTGGCACCTGCTGCGCCATGGCGGGGTGACCGCGCTGCGCCGAGGCCCGGCGGTCGGGGACTTCATGACCCGCACCAAGCCGACAGAGCCGCACTATTACCTCTACTCCATCTCCGTGGATCCGGCCTCGCAGGGCAAAGGCGTGGGGGGGCGGTTGCTGCGCGCCGGCCTGGCGCTCGCGGACGCCGATGGCATGCCGGCTTATCTGGAGAACTCCAAAGAACGGAATTTGCCCTTCTACCGGGCCAATGGCTTTGAGGTCTTGGAGAAAGTGCATCCGCTGCCGGGCTGCCCGCCTTTGTGGCAGATGCTGCGCCCGGCGCAGCGCGCGTCCTAGCGGTGCGGATCGTAAAGACGGCGCTCAAACATCAGTTTGGTGCCACCATTGCTGGTCGCAAACAGGCCCCAGATCAGCAGCACGCCCGCCAAAATACCGTAGCCCGTGAGCAGCGCCGCGATACCCCAGCAGATTGCGGCCACGCCCACGGTGCTCTCGATCACGGCGATGCCTTTGGCGATGAACATGCCCACATTCACCCGCTGCCACCAGGCGAACTCGGTGACGACCGTGGCGATCAGGATGGACCCGATCGTGAGTGCAAGCGTGGCCCATGACGACATGGCCTGCGACCCTTTCTCCGCGCGGGCGATCTGGTCCCGCCGCTTTTCGGTCTGTGAGGGCATCCCCTCCCGTGGTACGTCCAACGCATCAGGCCCAAAAAAGACCTTGACAAAGCCTAGCACAGCTTTCCCGTGAGACCTAACGGCGAAAAACTGAGGCACTCCTCAGCCGTTTGAGCGCCGGCCCCGCCACGGTCGGCGATCTGGCCGAGCCCTTTGATATGGCCCTGCCATCCTTGCGTCAGCACCTGAACGTCCTGGAGAAGAGCGGCCTCATCCGTACACGCAAGAACGGGCGCGTGCGCATGCGCGACCGGGCGCCCGCTGCGTTGGGCACCGCCCAGCACTGGATCGCCGCCCAACGCCGGGTCTGGGAGGACTGCCTGGACCGGCTCGATGGCTATCAAGAGGACGCCGTCCGATGACTGACCCTCAGTCCACAGCGAATGACATGCATGATCTCACCCTGACTGGCACTTTTGCTGCGCCTCGCGCGCTGGTGTGCAAGGCGTAGGCCGACACGGAGCATCTCATCAGCAGGCACTGACCTCGCAAGCATCGCCGGACATGCATCGCCACAGATGCATCGGGATGGGTGGGGCGAGGTGCGGGATGGGTTGGAACGGCCGCTGGGCCTGGAACCTGGTACCAGCCGGGGGGGCGGCCGGTCGGACGGTCCCGGAGCGGTAAGGCCCCGGGACCGTAAGCGTCATAACCGTCGGATGATCCCGATCAGGATCAACAGCACCACCGCACCACTAACGGCGATAATGGCGAACCACAATACCGGATGAATGCCGGCGGGCTGGGCGATCTGCAAAAGATCGAACACGAAATATCCGACAAAGGCGCCGATCACACCAATCACGATGTTACCGAACGCACTGCCGTCACCGCCGCGCACGATCAGCGATGCCAGCCAGCCGGCGATACCACCGACAATCAGGATCACGAGAATATTGATCAGATCCGCTTGGTCCATGGGTTTGCCCCCTCCTTTCTGGGTCTTTCCGGATGCCGCGCCCTGCGGCCATCCGTCGCCATCCTAACCCGTTCGGGCGCGTTCGCCCAGAGCCGGACACCAGAGCCGGACAAATGAGGACGGCAGCCAGGGGGTCACGCGGCGTAACGCGGCACACGCAGAGTCACGCCTGGACCCGGAGGGGGCACAATGGCAACCGGTCCGCCAGGAAGGCCCACGGCTGCGTGTGTGTGCGGTGCACTGGAGGCTGTGGGTCGTAGATCCGCAATCGGAATGGGGCCGATGGCGCCCGTTTGCCAGAGCGCATTGCTAAAGGCGGGCGCTGCCGCGTAAAGGCGCAGTGAGACAGTGCCTTGTGGACCCGCCGACGGCAGCGGAATGGGCGAGCCCCCGGCCGCAACGGACCGCAAGGCCAACAGATCGCGGCCCACACACTCAGATCCGTGATTGCCCGCCGCCAGCAGGTCGCCAACCAGAGACTTGAGCGCCCGGCCGCTGTCCTGGATCAAAGCCAGATAGTGCTTGTACTGCGGATGTCCGAGCGGCCCGAATGTCTCGCCAGACAACAGGTCCGCAAACCCCATAATCAGGTTCACCGGCGTGCGGGCCTCATGACCGATCCCGGCCAGCCACCGCGCGCGTCTCTCCTCGGCGCTATCAGCATCAGCCGGCGTCGCGTCGCTCAGGCGTACTGGCAAGGCGTCCGGATCGGTCGCCATCGGCGCAAGGCCGTCCTGGCTCGGATAGAGTGTCAGGTGCAGGGGCCGCGGCCGCCCGTCCGCACCGGTCACTGTGATGGGCAGCAAGGCCGGGCGTCCACGGCGCGCTTCGGCCAAGGCGTCGGTCAGGCGATGGCGGGGTGTCCCTGCCATCAGCACACTGAGGGGAATTCCGATCAAGCCGCTGGGCACGCGTCCCAACAGCGGCCCCGCCGCGCCCGTTAGGGCCCGCACGACCCCATCGGCCGAGATGGTTCCGAATGCGGTCGCGGCTGCGGCCTCGTCCCGGTCCTGTTGCGTCTCGGGAAGCACACTGACCAGCCAGCGCGGCCCCAGCGTTCCCATTTGCGGGCCGTCCGCCTCCGGTACATGGACCCCATGCGTTAAAAGCGGCTGGACGTCGAGCCGCACGACGTGCTCGGGCCCGTCACCGGCCGTGAGCCGCACGCGCAGCGGCGCCAGCAGAGGCCCGTCCGCTGGCTTCTGATCCGCATCGGGACGGCTGGCGCGCAGCCGACTGCGCAGCCGGGCCGCGTCGTCCGCGTGGAGCACCCCGCTCAAGCCGTGGCGGGCAAGCGGTGACCCGGGCCGCTGGTCTGCGAATGCGGCTGCGGCCTTAAACGCGGGCGTGCTGCTCAGGATCCGGCCGGTGGCATCGACGAATGCGGCCGCACAGTCAACCGCGGCCAGGACCGCCGGACCCGGATCGCCGGGCGCGGCGCGCGGCGCCGTGGGCGCGGTCCGCGCCGGTAGGTCTTCTCCCACAAATGCCCATTTCGCTGCCATGGCGCCAGGATGCGCCAACCGCGCTTAAGAAGCCTTTAGCGCGCGCCCCTCTCTGGTCTCCTGGGCACGAGTGGCTTAGAACGACATGGCAGCAAGCGAGAGCAGGGGTCACCATGTCTGTCCCGCCCACCATCACGATCCGTCCCGCCTGGCCCAGCGAGGCCGCCGAGATCAGCGCCTTGGCGCTGCGCTCCAAAAGCCATTGGGGTTATGACGCGGCCTTTCTGGAGGCCTGCCGCAGCGACCTCAGCGTCACGCCCGAGACGATGCAACAGCACATTGTGCGCGTGGGGGAAATCCGCGCGGGCGATGGTGACAGCGTCATGGGCGGCTTTTACACCCTGTCGCGGCGTGAAACGGCCGGGGCGCCCTGGTCTGTAGAGCATTTATTCGTCGATCCTCCGGCCATCGGCACCGGGCTCGGCGCGGCGCTCATGGATCATTTGAAGGCCAAGGCCCGGGCCGCCGGCGCCACGATGTTGGAGGTCGAATCCGATCCGCAGGCCGAAGGCTTCTATCAACGGATGGGTTTTGAACGGGTGGGCGAGGTGCCGTCGGCGTCGATCCCCGGGCGGGCCTTGCCCCTCATGACCTGCGCTCTGGTGGCGGCCGACCGTGGCCCGCAACTTTGACAGAATCAAAGCCCGCTTATAGGTCTTGCGCTTTGCACCGCGCGCCCGCGCGATTGAAAAGGATGTGCCATGGCTTCCGATCCCGCGTCCGCTGAGACCCTGCTCGCCATTGCCGACCGGCTGATCCGCGAGGCCAAGGCGGCCGGGGCTGATGCGGCCGATGTGCTCGTGAGCGAGTCCGCCTCTGTGGAAGCGGGCTGTCGGCTCGGCAAAGCCGAAGATATCGGGCGCTCTGAGTCGCGGGATCTGGGCTTGCGGGTGCTGGTGGGGCAGCGCCAGGCCGCGGTCTCCACCACCGATTTGACGCCTGATGGTCTGGCGGGCCTAGCGGAGCGGTGCGCGGACATGGCCCGGCGTGCGCCGGAAGACCCTTATTGCGGCCTCGCCCCGGCCGAGCGCTTGGCCACGGACATCCCGGATCTCGACCTGTGCGACACGGCCGCGCCCGCCACCGCGAGCCTCCTGGACATGGCCATCGCGGCAGAGGATGAAGCCCGCGCCGCCAAAGGCGTTGTGAATTCCAATGGGGCCGGTGCGGGCTATGGTCGCGGCCGGGTGGTCCTGGCCACGTCTGAGGGCTTCGCGCGCAGCTATGAAAGCTCCAGCTACAGCCTCTCGTGTTCCGTCGTGGCCGGCAACGATGACGGCATGGAAGTGGATTATGACTACACCCGCGCCCGTCATTTCGCCGATCTCGACAGCCCGGCGGAAATCGGGCGCTCTGCCGCCGAACGGGCCGTGGCACGGCTGAGCCCGCGCAAGGTGTCAACCCGCTCGGTGCCGCTGATCATTGAGCCACGCTTGGCCTCGGGGATTCTGGGCCACTTGGCTGGCGCCATTAATGGCAGCGCGATCGCACGCGGCACCAGCTTCCTGAAGGACGCGCTCGGCACGCCGATCTTTGCCGAGGGCGTGCGCATTCTCGACGATCCTCACCGGCAGCGGGGCCTGCGCTCTAAACCCTTTGATGGAGAGGGCGTGGCCTTGGCGCCGCTTGATGTGATTGCGGATGGCACTTTGACCACCTGGATCCTGGACTGCGCCACCGCCCGCCAGCTGGGCCTGGAGACCAATGGCCGGGCCGCGCGCGGCACCGGCGGCGCCCCCTCTCCCAGCGTTACGAATTTCTATATGGCGCCCGGCACCCTCTCACCGGCGCAGTTGATGGCCGATATCGCGGAGGGGTTCTACGTCACCACGCTGTTTGGCCAAGGTGTCAACGGCGTCACCGGCGATTACAGCCGCGGCGCCGCGGGCTTCTGGATTGAAAACGGCCAAATCGGACCGGCCATCAGCGAAGTGACAGTGGCCGGCAATCTCAAAGACATGTTCCGCGCCCTGACGCCGGCCAATGATTTGGAGTTTCGCACCGGCATGGACGCCCCGACCTTGCGCATTGAGGGGATGACGGTTGCCGGAGCTTGATCTGCGCCCGACCACGACGCCCGACGATCCGGACCGCACCCGGCTTCTGGAGGCGGTGACCGCCGGCGGCGCGCTGGCCATGACCTATTTCGGCACGGCGGTGGAAACCTGGGACAAGGCGGATAAAAGTCCGGTCAGCCAGGCCGATCTGGCGGTAAACGCCCTGCTGCGCGAGCGGCTCGATCCTGACGGGCTGGGCTATGGCTGGTTGTCCGAAGAGACCGAGGACGACCAGCGGCGCCTCGATTGCGAGCATGTCTGGGTCGTCGATCCCATTGACGGCACCCGTGCCTTTTTGCGCCACAAGCCGCACTTTACGATCGCGGTCGCTTTGTTGCGGCGCGGTTATCCGGTGCTGGCGGCCATTTTCAACCCGGCCACGGGTGAAATGTTCGAGGCCGTCGCCGGCCACGGTGCGCACCTCAACGCCACCCCCATTCAGACCAGCACCTGCGCTGCTCTGGAGGGCTGCCGCATGCTGGGGCCGCGCGACATGTTCGAGCATCCCGCCTGGCCGCGCCCTTGGCCGCCCATGGAGATTGCCACGTTTAACTCCATCGCCTATCGGCTGGCGCTGGTGGCGGGCGGCGGCTGGGATGCCACGGTATCCCTGACCCGCAAGAATGACTGGGATCTGGCCGCCGCCGACTTGATCCTGCGCGAGGCGGGTGCTCGCATGACCGATCATGCGGGCGAGGGGTTCCGCTTTAACGCCTCGCACACCCGTCACCGCAGCGTCATTGCCGCGGGCCCGGCCCTGCATGCGGAAATTCTCGCCCGCACCGGGCCTATCACCTTGCCTTAGGCCCGCGCCCCCTAGACGGATGGCTTGCTAGACAAGCCTGTTCATGCGGGGCACAACAGCCCCGCAATCCCCCTTGTCTATGGAGGCCCGTCATGACCAAGCAGCTCTTGCATCTCGTCTTTGGCGGCGAACTGACGGACCTGACCGGTCACGTCGAATTCGCCGATCTCGATAAGCTGGACATTGTGGGGATCTATCCCGACTACGCGGAAGCCTACAAAGCCTGGCGCGGTGCGGCCCAAAAGACGGTAGACAACGCCCGCATGCGCTATTTCATCGTGCACATGCACCGGTTGTTGGAGCCGGACGCGGAACCCAAGCCGCCCCATCTTCAGGACTGACCATTTGGCTTGGCCCGCCCTGTGCTATGCTTACCGGCAGGTGAGGTGGGGCATCCAGACTGAGAAAACGCGTGATCGACAAGACCATGGAAGCGGGCGAGGCGGATGCGTCTCCCGAAGGGGCCGCGCACCGGAAAGGTGCCGCTGAAGACCACTACAGCGAAGGCGCCATCATCCGGCGCCTGGCGGTAGAATATGTGAAGCCGCATTTGCCACGCATCGGCATTGCGGTGTTCTGGATGCTCATCATCGCGGGTGCTACCGTGACGAGCATGTGGCTGCTCAAGCCCGCCGTTGACGAGATCGTCATCAACAAGCGCGAAGACATGCTGCTGTTGGTGCCGGGCGCCATTATCGGCGTGTTCTGGTTGAAGGCCGTGGCCATGATCGCGCAAGGGCGCATCATGGGCTTTGTCGGCATGCGCATCATCGCCGACATCCAGACCCGCCTGTACGCCAATGTGGTGCATTCCGATCTCAGCCGCCTGCATGAGACCCATTCCGGCCGCTTCACCTCAAGTTTCATCAACGACACCCAGATGGTGAAGCGCGCCGTCAGCGGCGCTATCACCGACGTGGCGAAGAATGGCGCCACCGCGATTGGCCTGATCATCTTCGTGTATTGGCAGCATTTCACCCTGGCGTTTTTCGCCACTGTGGTTCTGCCGCTGGTGGCGGTCCTGGTGCGCCGCCTGGGCAAGCGCTCGCGCAAGGCGGCCAAGCGCTCCATGGCCGAGACAGGCACCATGGCCATGCTGATTTCCGAATCCCTCGACGGTATTCGGCTGGTGAAGGCCTATGGCCAAGAAACGCGCGAGATCGAACGCATGAGCGAGTCGGTCGAGCGGCGCATGAACCACCAGCTCAAGGCCATCTACGCCCGCGTCATGGCCTCGCCCCTGACCGAAGCCATCACCGGCTTTGGCCTTGCCGGCGTCATCCTTTATGGCGGCTATGAGGTGATCAACGAGAACCTCTCACCCGGCGCCTTCGTCTCGGTCATGGCGGCCGTGCTCAGCGCCTATCAGCCGCTGCGTTCGCTGGCGAATCTACACACGGTCATTTCCGAAGGGCTGGGCGCGGCCCAGCGGGTGTTCCAGGTCATCGATGTGGAGCCGGAAATCGTAGATACCCCCGGTGCCCGCACGCTCGCTATTCGCGATGGCACGGTGGCGCTGGAGAACGTGACCTTCCGCTATCGCGATGGTACGACGGCGGTGGACAGTCTCTCGCTCACGGTGCCCGCCGGTGCCCAGGCCGCCTTGGTGGGGCCGTCGGGCGCGGGCAAGAGCACCGTGCTGAACCTGATCCCGCGCTTTTACGATGTGAGCGATGGTCGCGTGACCATCAATGGCGATGACGTGCGCGACATGACCTTGTCCAGCCTGCGCGCCCATATTTCTATTGTCACCCAGGAACCGTTCCTGTTCGACGATACGGTGCGCACCAATATTGCCTATGCCAAACCGGATGCGAGCGAGGACGAGATTATCGCCGCCGCCCGGGATGCCGCCGCCCATGACTTCATCATGAGCCTGCCGCAGGGCTACGACACGGTGGTGGGCGAGCAGGGGACCAAGCTTTCCGGCGGTCAGCGCCAGCGCATCGCCATCGCCCGAGCCCTCGTCGCCGACGCGCCGATCCTGCTTCTGGACGAGGCCACCAGCGCCCTCGACACGGAATCCGAACGTCAGGTGCAAGAGGCGCTCACCCGCCTGATGAAAGGCCGCACCACCATTGTCATCGCCCACCGCCTGTCCACGGTGATTGATGCGGATACGATCTATGTGCTCGACAAGGGGCGCCTTGCGGAAAGCGGGCGTCATGAAGAGCTGTTGGCGCAGGGCGGTCTCTATGCCCGGCTCTACTCCACTCAGCTCGATGCGGATGACGCGGCGCAAAAGGAGCCCGCTGCATGAGCCTGCTTAAGCGCATTTTGAAAAGCGATGCGGTGCGCCGGCTAGGCTGTTGGCTTGGCGCGCAATATATCCGCCTCGTCTATCACACCTCTCAGTGGGAGGTGATCGGGCGCGAGGCGGCGGATGCCCATTGGGATGCGGACAAACCGTTCATCCTTGCCTTTTGGCACGGCCGACTGTTGCTGATTCCTTATGCTTGGCGCCGGGGCAAGCCGGTGAGATTTCTGATTTCTCAGCACCGGGACGGAGAGCTGATCTCCAACACCATCGCCCATCTGGGCCTGGGCTCCATTCGCGGCTCCGCCAATCGCAAAGATAAGGGCAAGAACAAGGGCGGGGTGGCGGCCCTGCGGGCCATGCTCAAATCCGTGGCCGCCGGCGAGTGTGTCGGCATCACGCCTGACGGTCCTCGGGGGCCTCGCATGCGCGCCACCGAAGGCGTGGCGGCGGTGGCCAAGCTCACCGGCGTTCCGGTGATCCCGGTCGCGTATTACATGGCGCGGGCGCGCATTTTGGGCTCCTGGGACCGCTTTGTGCTGGCTTGGCCGTTCTCGCGCGGCGTGGTGGTGTGGGGCGAGCCCATCACGGTGTCCCGTGACGCCGATGCCACCCAGATTGAGGCCGCGCGCGCCGAGATCGAAGCGGCGCTCAATACGGTCACCCGCGAGGCCGATCACCGCGCCGGCCGCGTGGCTGTGGAGCCCGATCCCGCGCCACTGCCGCCCCCGGAGCAAAGCCATGCCTGAGCACGCTCGCGCCAGCGGGCGCCTGCACGGTCTCATGGCCGCCTATCCGCTGTTCACCCGTCTTGTGTCCTTGGGCGTTGACCGCTATCTGGCCTCTCGTGTGCGCCGAGGCAAAGAAGAGGCGGACCGCCTGCCGGAGCGCAAAGGCATTGCGGAACGTCCGCGTCCGGACGGGCCCATCATCTGGTTCCACGGGGCGAGTGTGGGCGAGTCTCTCTCCGTCCTGCCGTTGATCGAGCGGTTCCGGGCGGAACGCCCGGAATGCCCCGTGCTGGTGACCACTGGCACGGTGACCTCTGCGCGGCTTTTGGCTGAACGTCTGCCGCCAGGTGCCTTCCACCAATATGTGCCCCTTGATCATCCGGACTATGTGGATCGCTTCTTGAAGCACTGGCGCCCTAGCTTGGCGGTGTGGGTGGAAAGTGAGTTCTGGCCCAATCTGATCACGCGCACGGCGGCCCATGGGGTGCCCTTGGTGCTCGTGAATGCACGTATGTCGGACAAATCACTGAAGGGGTGGAGCCGCGTACCGGTGAGCATTGCCGGCTTACTCGGTCAGTTTTCCGAATGTCTGGCGCAAGATGAAGAAACCGCCCGGCGGCTCTTGCTCCTGGGCGCGCGCCGGGTCGTCAGTGCGGGAAACTTGAAACTTGCCGCGCCGCCATTGCCGGCGGATGAAGCCGAGTTGGGCCATTTCCACCGCCGCGTCTGGTCGCGCCCCACCTGGCTCGCCGCCAGCACCCACGAAGAAGAAGCCGTGGTGCTTGAGGCTCACCGGCTGCTCGCGGGCCGCTTCCCGGACCTTCTCACCATCATTGCCCCGCGCCAGCCTGACCGGGGCGAGGCGGTGGCCAAGCTCGCCCGCGACGGCGGCATCGCCTATGCCCGCCGCACGTTCGGCGAGGAACCGGACACCGATATCGCCTGTTACATCGCCGATACTATCGGCGAGATGGGCCTGTTCTTCCGCATGGCGCCGGTGACTTTTCTGGGCCGCTCACTCGTCGCGCTCGGCGGTAGCAATCCGCTGGAGCCCGCGCGCCTCGATAGCGCCATTCTCCACGGCCCGCATACGGATAATTTCCGCGCGACCTATCGCCTGCTGCAAGACGCCGGTGGCGCGCAAATCGTTCAAGATGCCGAGAGTTTGGCGGAAGCTGTGGGCACGCTGCTCACTGACGATGCCGCCCGCCGCACCTTAAGCGAGGCTGCCGCTGCTGTTGCCACCCGTTCCGACGGCGTGCTGGACTCGGTGTTTGCGACGCTCAGCACCTATCTGCCACCGGCCCCGGAGCCACCCGCGCCGCAGGCCCCGGAACTGGTGGTCCGGTGAGGTGCGTGCCATGAAACCGCCGGCCTTTTGGTATCCCCATGAAACCGGTTCTCGCCTGCGCGTGCCACTGGCGGCGCGGCTCCTCTCGCCGCTTGGTTGGCTCTACGATTTCGGTGGCCGGGTCAAACGCTGGACGACGACGCCAAGCGTGGCGCCGGTGCCGGTATTGTGCGTGGGCAATCTCACCGCCGGCGGTACGGGCAAGACCCCACTTGCCGTCACGATTGTCTCCATGCTGAAGGATGACGGCGTGTCGCCGGTCATCCTCACCCGCGGCTATGGTGGGCGGGAGGCCGGACCTCTGCTGGTGAACCCGGATCATCACCGGGCCGATGACGTCGGCGATGAGCCGCTCTTACTCGCTCGTGCCGCGCCGGTGGTTGTCGCCCGCCGCCGGGCCGAGGGCGCGGCCCTCGCCGCCGCCCATGGGGCGGATGTGATCATCATGGATGACGGCTTTCAGAATCCGGACCTGAATAAGACCTTGTCGCTGCTGGTGGTGGATGGTGCGGTTCTGTTCGGCAACGAACGAGTGATCCCGGCGGGACCCTTGCGGGAACGCATCGCCTCAGGGCTAGCGCGCGCCGGCGCCGTGATCATCATGGGGCAGATGAGTGAGCGTGCTGCCCGCTTCGCGCGCGAAGCACCCGTCCCTGTATTCCATGCCCGCCTTGAGCCCGAACCCGCAGCGCTGTCGCGCCTGCGCGGGCGCTCCTATCTAGCTTTCGCCGGGATCGGCCGGCCGGAGAAATTCTTCGATACGGCCCGCACCCACGGCCTGAACGTCAAGGCGACCCGCGCTTTCCCGGATCACCACGTCTTTACCCGCGCCGATCTCGACCAGCTGACCGCTCACAGTCAGGACCTGGGCGCCACGCTGTTGACCACGGAGAAAGATGCCGCACGCCTGCCCGACACTCTGCGCGCCCGTGCCGAGACATTGCCCGTGCGCGCTGAAATCGCGGATGCGGCGGCCTTTCGGGCCTTCTTGCTGCGCCGGCTTGCGCTTGAGCCTGATCGGAGGACGCCATGACCGAGCGCTCGGACACCGCGCCCAAACCCCAGAAACCCTACAAATGGTTGCGCAAGGGGCTGCGCCGCCTGCGTTACCGCTTCGAACAGGGCCTCTTTCATGCGGTGATTGGCGGCTTTCGCCTGCTGGGGTTGGAGCGGGCGTCGAATTTCGGGGCCTGGCTTGCGACTACGATCGGCCCGCGCACAAAACTCCATGCTCGCACACTCAACCGCGTGCGCCGCGCCATGCCCGAATTGACCCCGGATGCCGCGGACAAGATCGTACACGGAGTGTGGGAGACCATAGGGCGCACAACCGCTGAATACGCCCATTTGGACCAATTTGATCTTAGGGCCGAAGACCCGCGTGTGTGGGTAGAGGGTTATGAGAATGTTCAAGAAATGATCGATCGCGGCAAGGGCGCGATTGTTGTTTCCGGCCATTTCGCCAATTGGGAACTCATGCCCAAGGCCATGAGTGCCTATCTGCCGTCCGTGCTGGTCTATAGGGGGCTCAACAATCCGTATGTGGATGACTGGCTACATGATATGCGACTCAATGTGTTGGGCGCGGACGAGCTGATCTCTAAGAAGGATGGGGGCGCGCGCGGTATCGCCCGGGCGCTGCGCGGGCGGAAATTCGTTGCCATGATGATCGATCAGAAAATCCGCGAGGGGATTCCGGCGCCCTTTTTCGGCCGTCCTGCCATGACCACTCCGGCGCCCGCACGTCTTGCGCTCAAGTTCCAAGTGCCCATTCTGCCGGCGGCCATTGAGCGCGCTGGCGTGGGCCGCTACCGCGTCACGGTGCTGCCGGCGGTCGAGCCTGTGGACACCGGCGATCTGGTCGCCGATGTGGAGCGCATCACCCATGAGTTGAACGCGGTCCTGGAGCGCGTTGTGCGCGCCAACCCGTCCCAATGGCTGTGGCTGCATGACCGCTGGGGCGGCGCGCCGAAAGCGTAGTCTCTTAGCGCCCGGGCATCGGCCCCACCAAGCCCGTCGGATCAACACGGGCGTTGCGCCAATACATGCGCCAGTCCAGATGCGGTCCCGTGGAGCGGCCCGTGGAGCCCACCGTGGCCACCGTTTCGCCCTGGGCAATTTCCTGGCCCGGTTCCACCAGGACCTCGTCCAAGTGCATCAGAACACTGATGACCCCATGGCCATGGTCGAGGAATACCAGACCCCCTTCAAAATACATATTCGGTTCGGCAAGCGTCACCACGCCGGAGGCGGGTGCCTTGACAGGCGTGCCTTTGGGCGCGGCTATATCGACACCGAAATGCGGGCGCTTGGGATCCCCGTTCAGGATGCGCTGGCTCCCATAGGTGCCGCTGATACGCCCGGTGACCGGCCAGATAAAGTCTTCCGTGTACCATGTGGCGCGCGTCTCGGTGGGCCGCGCGGCTTTTTTCTGTGCCGACTCCGCCTGAATGCGGGCGATCACCTCGGGCGAGCGCGGGTTGACCATACGTGGCGGCAAGCCATCGATGCGCTCAATGTCGTAGTCGCGCTGTGCCACCTCAAAATGGCGACTCAGCACCGCGCCGGTGGTATCGCGAATCTCCAAGGTCACCGCTTCGTCGCGGTCGCGTGCGAGCCCGAAGACGAAATGCCCGTCCTGAGACACCGGCACCGCCGTGCCGTCCACTGTCACCGTACTCCCCGGTGTCGTCTGCCCCCGGACGAGGGCCCCCTCGGAAATCGTGCCGGTCAGCTCCAACGCCGGTGCCGCGGCGAGTGAGGCAGTGCTCAGCAGGCTGAGAGTGATGGCGGCGGCGGTGAGGGCTGCGGCGGTGAGGGAAGGGCGGAACAGGGTCATGCGGGGCTCCCGGGCACGATGGTCTTGTGGCGCTCCAGCATGGCCTGCGGCGTGGCAAAGGCTTCCTGGGTCTCAAAGCTCCAATAGCGCAGATCTTCCAGCGGAATGGCGACGCCCGTCACCGCACAGCGCACGAAATCACCGCGCTGGATGATGCGGTAATCGCCACTGAAATACTCCAGCCGGGCCTCCTGGCCGGGCAGAGGGGAAAACTCGTCCATGATCCCTCACGCTCCTACATCACTTGTGATGGTCGTTATAGCCGCCTTGCGCGCCGCCTCAAAACAGGCTGCCTTGGGAAGAACCGTCCGCGCCGGCTGGGGGCTTGCGTTTCGGCTTCGAGGCGGTCGTGTCCTCGCCCGGCCCCGTGCCATCGATATGGCCCCGCACATCCCCATCCGCCAGGGTAATGGTAATGGCCTGGCCCGCCTGCGCCGTTTGTGTCGAGCGCAGCACCACGCCCTCGCCATCACGCACGAGGGCAAAGCCGCGCGCCAGCGTACCCTGATAGCTCAGTGTTTTCAGAAACTTGGACAGGGTGGACAGGCGCTCGCTCCGGGTTTGGAGGCCCCGCATGCCCGCACGCTCCAAACGCCGCCCGTGATCGGCCAGGCGCTCGCGATGCTGATCAAGAGCACCCGCCACGGTTTCCGGCCGCAGCCGCGCCGCGGCAGCAGTGAGCTGCTCGGCGCGCAGGTCCGGCGCCCGCAGGCCTGCGCGCGCCAGCCGCTGGGCTCGGTCGCCCAAGCGGTCCCGATGCTGATCAAGCGCCGCCGCCATGGTTTCAGGCCGCAGCCGCGCGCCCGCCACATCAAGCCGCCCCTGCCAGCGCAGCGCACCGCGTGTCAGCGCATGGCCCAACCGTCCGCCGGCATAGTCAAGCCGTTGCTGAGCCTGGGCCACCAGATCACCCGCGCGCGGCAGAGCCCGCATGAGCGCATCCAGGCGTGTGCGCCGCTCTTGCGACAGTCGGGTGAGGGCACGGATCTGCCGGCGCCCGAGATCAAGCAGGTCGGCCTGTAAGTCACTGCGCACCGGCACGGCCATTTCGGCTGCGGCCGTCGGCGTCGGGGCACGCCGGTCGGCGGCCAGATCGATCAAGGTGGTGTCCGTCTCATGGCCGATGGCAGAGATCACCGGGATCTCGCTCGCCGCCACCGCTCGCACCACGCTTTCCTCGTTGAACGGCCACAGATCCTCAATGGAGCCGCCCCCCCGCGCCACAATCAGCACATCCGGCTTCGGCAGGGTCCCATCGGATGCCAGACTGTTGAAACCCTGCACCGCCGCGGTGACTTGGCCCGCCGCCGCGTCCCCCTGAACGAGCACCGGCCATAACAGCACCCGGCGCGGGAAACGGTCGTTCAGCCGGTGCATGATGTCCCGGATGACCGCACCGGTGGGCGAGGTGATGACGCCGATGACATCGGGCAGAAAGGGCAGCGGCTGCTTGCGCTCCTCGGCGAACAGACCCTCCGCCGCGAGTTTCTTGCGCCGCGCTTCCAGCAGCGCCATCAGCGCCCCGACACCCGCCGGTTCGATGCGCTCCACAATCATTTGATATTGCGAGCGGCCCGGAAAGGTCGTCAGCCGGCCGGTCGCGATCACTTCCATGCCCTGCTCTGGGCGCACGGCAAGGCGTGGCACGATGGTCTTCCAGATCACCCCGTTGAGCACCGCCTGCTCGTCTTTGAGATCCAAATAGACGTGCCCATTGCCGTGAAAGGTCACGCGCCCCAGTTCCGCACGCACCCGAACCCGGGAGAAGTTCTGCTCCACCGTGCGCTTGAGGGCGCCGGAAATCTCGCTGACCGTGTATTCCGGCTCATTGCTGAGGGGGGCATCGGCCGCCATGGCGGCTCCTTGTGAGCAATAGGGTTGGGAAACCGCCCAGGGGCTTGGCTTGCGCTGGGCTGCTCCTCATACTAGGCCGGATTCGAAGGGCTGATAAAGCAACAGGGAAACGTCTCGCCGTTATGAAAGTTCTGGTGATTGGCTCGGGCGGCCGAGAGCACGCGCTCGCCTGGGCGCTTGCGCGTTCCGCGAGTGTGTCCACAGTGCTGTGCGCCCCTGGCAATGCGGGCATGGAGGCGGTGGGGCGCTGCTTGCCGCTCGACCCGTTGGATTTCGCGGCTGTCGAGACCCTGTGCACCGATGAAAAGGTGGATCTGGTGGTGATCGGTCCGGAGGATCCGTTGGTGGCGGGTCTCGCCGATGCCTTGCGTGGGCGCGGCCGCCGGGTCGTGGGGCCGGGCCGGGCAGCGGCGCGGCTGGAAGGGTCCAAAAGCTTCATGAAGGACCTGTGCGAGGCTTATGGCATCCCCACCGCGACCCACTGCCGCTTCTCTGATCCCGCGCAGGCCCGCGACTACGCAGCCACCTGCGCCTTGCCCGTGGTGGTCAAGGCCGACGGCCTGGCGGCCGGCAAGGGCGTCATCATCGCCACCACGCGCGGCGAGGTGGAAGCGGCGGTCACTGATATGGTCTCGGGCCGGTTCGGCGATGCGGCTCAAACCATTGTTTTCGAAGAGTTTCTGGAGGGCGAAGAGGCGAGCTTCTTCGCCCTGACCGATGGGCGCTCCATCCTGCCGCTGGCGGGTGCCCAGGATCATAAGCGGGTGGGGGATGGGGACATTGGCCCTAATACCGGCGGCATGGGGGCGTATTCGCCGGCGCCTATTCTGGCTGCGGCCATGGTAGAGCGGGTGCTCACCGATATCATTCAGCCCACGGTGGAAGGCATGGCGCGCTGGGACGCGCCGTTCGAAGGTGTCCTCTATGCGGGCTTGATGATCGGGCCGCAGGGGCCGAAGCTGATCGAGTACAATGTGCGCTTTGGCGATCCTGAATGCCAGGTGCTCATGCCGCGTCTCGATGCTGATCTGGGCCAGGTCTTGTGGCAATTGGCGACCGGGCGGCTGGAGGAGGCGCGTGTGAGCTGGCGTGATGAGGTTGCGATCACGGTCGCCATGGCCACCAAGGGATACCCAGGCGCCTATGAGAAGGGCTCGCGCATCGGCGGCCTCACCAATGCCGAAGCGGTGGAAGGGGTGACCATTTTCCACGCGGGCACGCGCCGTGAAGCGGGACAGATCCTGGCCCATGGTGGGCGGGTGCTGAATGTCACGGCCTTGGGCGCGACCCTGACGGAAGCTCGCGAGCGGGCCTATCGCGCCGTTGATCGGATCGACTGGCCGGAAGGGTTTTGCCGTCGTGATATCGGTTGGCGCGCGTTAGCTTAGGTCTGTGTGCGGACGAAAAACGACAGACTCGGATTATAAAGAGACTTAAGATCAAGGGAGGGACGCTATGACGTCACGCCAGGAAACCTTCAGCGGCACCAAAGAGGTCGCCGAGGCGCACCGGATCGACGAAGCGCGTCTTTTCGACTATCTCAGCGCCCATATTGAGGGCTTCAAAGGCCCTATGACTGTGCGCCAGTTCAAGGGCGGTCAGTCGAACCCCACCTATCAGCTCATCACGCCGGAGCATAAATATGTGCTGCGCCGCAAGCCGCCGGGCCTGCTGCTTAAATCCGCCCATGCCGTCGATCGTGAGTTTCGTGTCATTAGCGCCCTGAACAAGGTCGATTTTCCCGTGCCTCGCGCTCATATTCTGTGTGAGGATGAAAGCGTCATTGGCACCATGTTCTATGTCATGGATTTCGTCGAGGGGCGGATTTTCTGGGAATCGACCCTGCCGCAATTGGACAAGGCCGAACGCGGCCCCATTTACGACGCCATGAACGACACGATCGCCAAGCTGCACATGGTGGACCATCATGCGGTGGGCCTGGCGGATTTCGGCAAGGCCGGCAATTACTTCGCGCGCCAGATTTCTCGCTGGACCAAACAGTACCAGGCCTCCGAGACCCAGGAAATCCGCGAGATGAACCGGCTCATCGAATGGCTGCCCGAGCATATTCCCCAGGACGAAGCGGAAAGCATCGTGCACGGAGATTATCGCCTGGACAATATGATCATGCATCCCACCGAGCCGCGCGTCCTTGCGGTGCTCGATTGGGAGTTGTCCACCATCGGGCATCCCTTGGGCGATTTCACGTATCACCTGATGCAATGGCACATGCCCAGCCGCGACAATCCCGGCGGCTCGCTGATGGAGAATGATCTGGCGGCTCTCGGTATTCCCAGCGAGCAGGCGTATGTGGACGCGTATTGCCGGCGCACTGGCCGCGATGGCTTGCGGGACCTGGACTACTATTTCGCCTATAACTTCTTCCGCCTCGCGGGCATCGTGCAGGGCATTGTGGGCCGTGTGCGTGACGGCACGGCCTCCAGCGCCCATGCCGCCGAAATGGAGGCCCAAGTGCGCCCTCTGGCCGAAGCCGCCTGGAGCTTTGCTGAGAGGGCTGGCGCCCGGTTCTGAGGCGCCGCTCAGCCTGACCGGCAGCACCCTTGAACCGCTGAGCACTCCTGGAGCGTCATGCGCCGGGGGGGGCTTGGATGAGCGCTTGGCTGACCGGGGGTCTGTGAGCATCACACACGCCGCCCGTGTCATTGCGTGCCGGTAGCATAGATGCCGGGCCAGCCAATCTGAGGTGTCAACCACGGCCCGGTATCATAGGACCCGTGTCCCCCGCCTCGTGCCCTTTCGGCAACAGGGGTCGTACAGAATGTCATTTTGCCAATGCCTTCATAAAAACTGTCACGGAGCTGTCATCCAGCGCCCGTAGAGCAGACACGACGTTGTGAGGCCAAGAGGTTTAATCGCAACGCCGCCAGGAGTGCGCACCGAGTGCCTGGCTTTTGATCCTGGGATTTTTGGGGTTTTTGAGGGGCTCTACATGTCGTTCATGAGAAACTTTGCTGCGGGTACCGCCGCGGCCGCGCTGATGTCCGCACTGGCCGTGCCGGCAATTGCGCAGCAGATCACCACCGAGATTCGCGGTGTTGTGACCGATGCTCAAGGCACCGTGCTTTCGGGTGCTGACGTCACCGTTCGCGATACGCGGACCGGTGAGACCCGCTCCAGCACGTCGGGCGGTAATGGCGGCTTCAACACTCGTGGCCTGTCCGTTGGCGGTCCCTTCACCATCACGGTGGAAGCGGATGGCTACCAGACCACGACCGTGGAAGACGTGTTCGCGAATCTGGGGTCGCAGACGCAGATCGTGGTCCCGCTGACCGCGACCGCCGATGCCACCACCGAGACCATCGTGGTGACCGGTTCTGCGCTGAACCTGGCGCAGGTTGCCGCTGGTCCGTCGGCCACCTTCGGTCTGAACGATCTGCAGAACGCGCCGTCCTTCAACCGCGATATCCGCGACACGATCCGTCAGGATCCGCGCATCTTCGTGAACGAAGGCTTCGTGAACGCCATCCGTTGTAACGGCGCCAACCCGCGCTTCAACGGCTTCACCGTGGACGGTGTGCGCTTTGCGGACCGCTTCGGCCTGAACTCCACCAATAACCCCGGTGAGCGGACGTCGTTCCCGTTCGACGCCATTGAGCAGGTGAACGTCGAGTTCTCGCCGATCTCCGTGGAATATGGCGGCTTCACCTCCTGTAACGTGAACGCGGTGACCAAGTCGGGCACCAACGAGTTCAGCGGCACCGCTTTCTTCGATTACACCGACGACAATCTGCGCGGGAATTCCATCGAAGGCCGTGAAGTCAACGTTCCGGAATTCGACGAAATCCGCTACGGCTTCAGCCTCGGCGGCCCGATCATCAAAGACCGTCTGTTCTTCTTCGGTGCCTATGAGCGTTTCGAAGGCCAGAACATTTTCGAGCGCGGCCCGATCGGCAGCGGCGCGGCCAACGAAGTGCCGGGTCTGACCCAGGACGTCTTCGACCGCATCGTCACCGCGTCTAACGATCTGTATCAGTACAATCCGGGCGGTAACCCGAGCTCGATCGATAACTTCGATGAGAAGTACATCGTCAAGCTGACCTGGCTGATCACTGACGATCACAAGCTGGACGCCACCTACTACTTCAACGACGGTAACAACTGGACCCAATCCGACGGCGACGCCGACGAATTTGAGTTCGAGAAGCACCTCTATGAGCGTGGTGCGGAAACGAAGTCCTACCGTGGTGCTCTGTTCTCTGATTGGACGGACAATCTGTCCACGGAGCTGCGGGTTGCTTACACGGAAGTGGACAACCGTCAGGAATGTATCGACGGCGGCGTGTTCGGTGAAATCCAGATCGACATCGGCCCGTCCACAGTCTACCTGGGCTGTGACGACAGCCGCCAATCCAACGACCTGAACTATGACTCGCTGCAGTTCGTGGCGAAGGCGTTCTACACGGTCGGCAATCACTACCTGACCTTCGGCTATGAGCGTGACACGCTCGACATCTTCAACCTCTTCGTCCAGCACACCGAAACGGAAATCCGCTTCGACAGCCTGGAAGCGTTCGAAGCAGGTCTGGCCGACGACCGGATCGTTTATGCCGGCAGCCCGAGCGGCAATGTGAACAACGCCGCCGCCGAGTGGGGTTACACGGTCAACACCATCTATGCTCAGAACGAGTACTCCATTCCGCAGTATGGCCTGACCCTGATCGGTGGCCTGCGCTACGACTGGTACCAGTCTGATGATCTGCCGACTGAAAACCCGGCGTTCACAGAAGACTATGGCTTCTCCAACTCTCAGAACCTGGACGGCGAAGGCCTGCTCCAGCCGCGTCTGGGCGCGATCTGGGAAGCCACCGAAGACCTGACCATCCAGGTCGGTGCCGGCCGCTACTCGGGCGGTAACCCGAATGTGTGGCTGTCCAACAACTACTCCTCCAACAACATCACTCAGGTGACTGTCGATAGCCGTGCCCGTGACCAGGAAGGCGGCGTGTTCGACCTGTTCAACCTTGAGTACGGTGCTTGTGAGAGCGGGGCTCCGGTGGGTCCGGGCTACTGCATCCCGCAGTTCCAGCTCGACGCCGTGGCTGCTGGCCAGGGTTCGAACTTCGAGATCAACGTTCTGGATCCGGACTTCGAAATCCCGGCTGAGTGGAAGTTCAACGTCGGCGCCACCTACCTGCTGGACGTGCCCTACGACATCCTGGGCGGCGTGTATGAACTGCGCGCTGACGTGATCTACTCCTTCTCCAACAACGCCGCCAATGTGGTGCGTGGTGACCTGCAGCAGGTTGACAGCGCGCTCGGTGGTCTGCCGATCTTCGAGAGCCCGCAGATCGACAGCTTCATCCTGGACAACAGCGGTGAAACGGAAAGCATCTCCGTCGCTGCGTCCATCTACAAAGAGTACGACTTCGGTCTGAACTGGTTCCTGGGGTATGCCTTCACCGATGCTGAAGACACCAACCCGATGACCAGCTCCGTGGCGTTCTCGAACTACAACAACCGTTCGTTTGTGAACCCGAATGATGCGGGTCTGGCGACCTCGAACTACGAGACCCGCCACCGGATCACCATGACGGTGAACTACGAGAAAGACTTCATCCGCGACTACTTCACCAAGTTCACCCTGTTCGGTGAAGTGTTCTCCGGCGAGCCGTTCTCGTACACCTTCAACGACTCCAACGACTTCTTCAACTTCACCCCGTTCCTTGGTGGTGACCAGCTGCAGCTCTATGTGCCGCGTGGTCCGAACGATGAGAACGTGGTGTTCGCGGACGGCTTCGACACCGACGCCTTCTTCAAGTTCGTGAATGACAACGATCTGGACGAGTTCAAAGGGGGCTATGCTGACCGGAACGCGTTCCGCGGCGATTGGATCACCAAGTTCGATCTGCGTATCGCTCAGGAGTTCCCGGGTCTGTTCCCGGAACACCGCACGGAAGCCTTCGTGATCATCGAGAACGTCGGCAACCTGATCAACGACGAGTGGGGTATCTACCGCCAGCCGGACTTCCCCGGCAATGTGGGTATCGTGAACGGTGAGCTGCTCGACGATGGTCGCCTGCAGTACAACCAGTTCACGGGCACGGACGGTGAAACCTCCGTTGACGGCAGTGTGTCCCTCTGGAACATCCGCATCGGTGTGAAGTACGACTTCTGATCCAGACAGACCATTCGACGACGGAAAAGGGCGGCTCAAGAGCCGCCCTTTTTTGCTGCTGGACTATCAAGAGAGAGGAGCGGCGCTGTCGCAGGCCAAACGAAAGCGCTTTCAGGAAAAGGGGGTGCGGTTTTCCGCCCGGAAAGCGCGCTAAACCAAAGACTGAGAGCCGTTTCAAT
>CAZVEE010000015.1:0-26482 GCA_964625525.1 uncultured Alphaproteobacteria bacterium
CAGCCCCCGCAAGCTGCCGCGTCCTGAGGCGACCACCACGGCGCAAAGGACGTGTGTCTAACCCTTTAGAGACGCGCAAAAGGGTTGCCGGTTCGTTGACTTGAGCGACTCCTTGCGCCTACCCTCGCGCTATCTGTGCTACTCTTCTAGGGTTAATCGGGGCCAGGGGAGACACCTCATGTATTGC
Organism: uncultured Alphaproteobacteria bacterium; assembly: GCA_964625525.1. GTDB lineage: Bacteria > Pseudomonadota > Alphaproteobacteria > JAJFIK01 > JAJFIK01 > CAZVEE01. Next base: position 188 of record CAZVEE010000015.1, read on the forward strand.
CAGATTTGCGGGGGGACCATGACTCGGGCCGGCCAATGCATCCAGTGCGCTACTCCTCAACGGGCCAATTCGACCGGTTGGGAAGGAATCCGCCCGACCGCCGATCCGGCCGTGGCCCATGCGACGCCGGTGGCGGCGGCTCCCCTTGCACGCCAGTTCGAAGCCCATGGCCATGTCTATAAGGACCCGGAAAACCTGTCCGACACCACGGACGGGTTCTTAAAAGCGCTGGCAGGCTTCACCGCCTTTGGCGCGGTGCTCACACTCGTGGGCTTGTCGGATCCGGAATATTATTACTATGGCGAGTTCTCGTTCTTCATGATGATCGTGCGGGTCATCGGCCTGCCATTATGGGTGGGCGCGCTGTTCATGTGGATGCGCTGGCTCTACCGGATCAATGAGAACGCCATGGCACTCGGCGCGCGAGAGGTGCCGATCTCGCCCATGGGGACGGTGCTCTGGCACTTGATGCCGGTGGTGAATGTGGTGATGCCCTATTTCGTCGCCCGCCAGACCTGGAAGATCGCCGATAACCCGCTGGATTGGCGCAATACGGACACGCCCGCCATGATCATGGTGTGGTGGATGACCGGACTAGTGACCCTGTTCGGCCAGATTTGCAGTGGTGTATTGCTCGCTGGCGATCCCGCCGGCACGAATGTGGGCATTCTGCGCGGCGCGATCATCCTGGAGCTGATCACGGCGCTTACTTACATTCTGTCGCTGATGCTGTCCGTGGAGTTGGTGAAAACGATCACCAAGGCCCAGATCGCCAGCCGGGAAGTCATCGCGGGCGCCACCCGTCAAGGCTGACGCCGGCCCCCTCGCGCTACGTCCGCGCTCACGCCACGTCCGCCCTCGCGTGACGGTATGTCGAGTACCACGTCATGCCCTTAAAAAGGGGACTGGCGCCTTATCAGCTCGCCAGCTCCTCCTCCACCAGCAGGCCCGGCGACGTATCGGACGGATCGTGCTCGGCCACCACATGGCCCGGTGCCACTTCCACCAGTTGCGGCACATATTGCACCGCGTCGGGATCGTCGATGACGCGGGACCGCAGGAAGCTGAGGCTCGCACGCGTGTCGAGCGGCGACGGCAGATCACCAGTGAGGCGGATGCGCTCTTTCTCCCGCTCCAGGCGCGGATCAGGCACCGGCACCGCAGCGATGAGCGCCTTGGTATAGGGGTGGCGCGGATCCTCGTAGATCGAATCCCGATCCGCCAACTCCACCACCCGGCCCAGATAGAGCACCATGATGCGGTGACTCACTTGGCGCACCACCGCCAGGTCATGGCTGATGAACAGCATGGACAGCCCGAACTCTGCCTGGAGATTGAGCAACAGGTCGATGATCTGAGATTGGATCGACACGTCGAGCGCGCTCGTCGCCTCATCGCAGATGATGAGTTTCGGCCGCATGACCATGGCCCGGGCGATGCCGACGCGCTGGTTCTGACCGCCGGAGAACTCATGCGGATAGCGGTTGAGCCAATTGGGGTCGAGGCCGACCTTGGCCATCATCTCCCGCACGCGGGCGCGGATATCCTCATTCGACAGATGCGGACAGTGCGTTTGCAGCGGCTCAGCGATGCTCTCGCCGATGGTCATGCGCGGATCGAGGCTCGCCAGCGGATCCTGGAACACCACCTGAAAATCGGAGCGGATTTTCCGCAACCCGCTTTCGCTCAAGTCCAAAAGATCCCGCCCGAACCAGACGGCCTGACCGTCATGGGCCTCGACCAAGCGCAGCACGGCGCGGGCCAGAGTGGATTTACCACACCCGGATTCCCCCACAATGCCGAGGGTCTCGCCTTCGCGCAGTTGGAACGACACCCCATCCACAGCCCGTAAGGGCTTGTAGCGAGGAATGATCACGCCCCCAGCGCTCACCGGGAAATGCACTTTCAGGTCCGACACGTCGAGAATAGTGGTCTCACGCTGTTCCGGTGTCAGCTTACGGACTGTCGCATGACCTTCCCGCTCCGCAGCATCGATGCGCGGCATGGCATCAAGCAGCATTTGCGTATAGTCATGACGCGGTCGATAGAAGATATCGTCCGTACTGCCCTCTTCCACGAACTCGCCGTAGCGCATCACCTGGATGCGATCGCACATGCCCGCCACCACGCCCATATCGTGGGTGATCAGACAAATGGCGGTGTCGAATTCCTGTTTCAGGTCGCGCATCATATCAAGGATCTGCGCCTGCACGGTCACATCAAGCGCCGTGGTCGGCTCATCCGCGATGAGCAGATCCGGGTTATTCAACAGCGCCATGGCAATGATGATGCGTTGACGCATCCCGCCCGACAATTCATGCGGATACTGACGCATCCGCCGAGCGCCCTCGGGAATGCGCACCAGATCCAGCATCTCCAGGCAGCGCTTTTGCGCATCCGCCTGACTGATCGCATTGTGCTGCACCAGCACTTCCGAGAGCTGATCCCCGATGCGCATATGCGGCGTGAGCGAGGTCAGCGGATCTTGAAAGATCATGGTCATCCGCGAGCCGCGAATGGTGTTGAGCTGGCGGCGCGACATCTTCAACAGGTCCTGACCGCGATAGCGGATCGCACCGGACACGGTGCCGTTCGATGCCAGCAGCCCCATGGCGGCCATGAAGGTCTGGCTCTTGCCCGAGCCGGACTCCCCCACAACGCCGACGACTTCGCCTTTGTTGACCGCAAAACTGACGCCCTTAACCGCGTGCACCGGCCCATCCGGCGTGTCGAAGCGGATCTGGACATTGTCGAATTCGAGAACCGGTCCGGTCTCGTTGAAAGCCGTGTCTGCGGTCACCTGGACTTGCCTCCGCCTGAGGTCATAAACACCAAATCATCTGCTCACCGAGGGCCGGCTCAGCGCACCCGCTCCACGCGGATCGCCCGGCCACGCCCCTCCAGGCGCATGAAAAAGGCACCCAGCGCGCCGCGCTCAATGACCACGCTGTCTGGGCCGCCGCGCGGCGCCAGGACGCGGGAGCTGTCTTGCTGCCGCCAGAGGTGGCCGTTTTCGAGCACCACAAAGTATTTGCCCGCATTGTTGCGGCCGGCACGGGTGACCGGCGCGGTGATGCGGTCAATCTCCTCGCCTCGGAACACCGCTTCCATGTCGATATCCCGCGTGATCTCAACCACCGCATCATCGGGTAGGTCACGGGCACCGAACAGTTCGGGAATGGTCTCGGGCAAACGATTGGCAAAGGGCAGGCTCAGCCCACTGAAGAACCCTTCCCGTTCCTCAGACCGCCGGGCCCGCTCTTCTGCTTCGCGGGCGCGGTCCTCGGCTTCGGCGGCACGGGTGCGCGCCTGGCGGGCCTCTTCCTCGGCCCGTGCAAGGGCCTCGGCGGTGGCCGGTTCCGTCGCCGCGGCTTGCGCCGCGCGTTCAGCGGCTTCGATTTCGGCCTGGCGGGCCACAATTTCCGCCTGACGGGCGGCAAGCTCAGCCTCGCGCGCGGCCAACTCTGCCTGGCGTTCGGCGAGCGCCTGGGATTGTTCCGCCTCACGGCGTGCGCGCTCGGCCAACTCTGCCTGGTGGTCGGAGAGCACCTGGGCTTGTTCCGCCTCAAGGCGTGCGCGCTCGGTCGCCGCGGCCTGAGCGGCCTGCGCCGTATCGTGCGTCTCTTCCATGAAGCGCTCGAACGCCGCCATCGCATTGCCGCCATCGCGAATGGCCGCCGTCACAACGTCGAAACACGCCAGGCGCCGCTCATTTTCGGTAATCTCGGCACAGGCGGTGAACGCCGCCGCGCTGTTCTGGTCCGCCACGGCTGGTGCACTCCACGTCAATGCACTGAGCGTCAATGCCGCCCATACCGTGGTCGTGCGCACCATGGTCATTTGCTTCGAGGACCCCGCCATCGTGCCTCTTCCTTCTTTTCGTGCATGCTCCACTCGCGCCGTAGCGCATCACGCATGCAGGCTTTCATCTCGGTCTTGCGATCTCAAAAGACGTGACGTGGCACCAGTCGCTCGGTGCGCGGACGAAGCCCACCATGGCTTTGCTCCGGGCGCGGCACCGGCCGCACGGAGGGCACACCCAGCCCGTCTTCACAGTCACCCTGCGCGTGCTGACGATCTACGATGACGCCACCGGCGGCACGATGTAAGACCCGTTCAGCCTGACGTTCCGTGCGCTGCCGGATGACTTCCGCACGCTCCGCCATCCGTGCGCGCCGCTCCGCCAGACGCAAAGCCCGCCGCTCGGCCCGCGCGGCGTCTCTGCGGGCTTGACGCTCGGCGCGCTGGGCCGCCCGTTCCTGCCGGTGCGCCGCCCGCTGGACCCGGTGCGCGTGCAGGATCGCGGCCCGTTCCGCAGAACCCACCGCGCGCCGGATCTGCTCACCGGCGCGCTCCATTTCCGTGTTTATGTGCTGCTGGGCCTCACGCACCGCGCGCGCCGCCTCACGGCGCGCCTCGGCCACCGCCCGTTCGATCTCCGCGCGCAGCCGCGCTTGGACCGCTTCCCGGCGTTCCTCGCGGGCCGCCTCGGCCACCACGTGATCGACAGGCTTGCCCACCGAGCGCGGCTGTGCATCCACGCACACCTGCTCCCCGGCCACCGCGCAGCGCGGCTCCAGCTCGGCGCGCAGGCTGGCCCCTTGCACCGGTCCAACCGCCAGACTCAGCAGCAGGCCCACGGACACGGGTAGCAGCCGGCGCAGCTGCATCAAGTCCGCACGCCCCATGGCGCCGGTCATCATGGTCCCGCTCGTCATGCCCCACATCGCGTTTGGTCCTTTGCAACGCGTTGCGCTCACGGGTTGGGCACCACTGCCGTATTGATCATTGGCATACGGTCGGGCCAGCCCGTGGCTTCCTTTGGGCCATAGTGCCTCATCCCCCGTCGCGCCGCAAAGCCTGTGGTGCTTTCGTGACCGGGCCAGCACGGGTAAGCTGCGTCTCACGCAAGAGAATGACCCCTGGCGGAATGCTCCCGTAAATCTGGCAACCAAAGGAGAGACTGATGGCGTTAGAGGACACTCGAAAGACCTGGTGGGGCGCCCTGCGGCCCCTGCTGCTGGCCTCTGGGCTGGCCTTGGGCCTTGCGGCCTGTGGCGATACAAGCGAGACCCCATCCGAGGATGGCTCTAGCACCGACGCCGCCACCACGGAAGCGGGCGATGACTATGTCATTTACCACCGCGGCAATTTCGCCGAACCGTCCTCGCTCGATCCTCACCGCATCAGCGGCACCTGGGAAAGCCATATCGGACGCGACCTGTTTTTGGGCCTGATGACCGACAATGCCGGCGGGGAAGCGGTGTTTGGCGCCGCAGAATCTTTCGAAACCGCGCCCGATGGCTTGTCCTGGACGTTCACCATTCGTGAGGGCCACACCTGGTCCGACGGCACGCCGGTGACCGCGCATGATTTCGTCTACGCGTATCAGCGCATTCTGAACCCGCTCACGGGCGCGGAATATGCCGCGATCCTCTATCCGATCAAGAACGCCAATCCGGTGAATTTCGGCGAAGTCCCGGTGGAAGAGCTGGGTGTGCGCGCCGTGGATGATCGCACCCTGGAAATCCAGCTGGAGTATCCCGCCCCGTTCCTGCCGGAAATGCTGACCCACCAGGCCCTGTTCCCGGTTCCCAAGCACTTGCTGGAAAGCGTCGGCTCTGACTGGGTGCGCGCTGGCACCATGGTGTCGAACGGCCCCTACACCCTGGCCGAGTGGCGGCCCAATGATTACGTGCGATTGGTCAAGAACCCGCTCTTCTACGACGCGGAAAACGTGGCCATCGACGAAGTGCGCTACTACCCGACGGACAATACCCCGGCGGCGCTGCGCCGCTTCCGCGCGGGCGAGCTGGATTCCAACAATGATTTCCCGATCCAGCAATATGACTGGCTGCGCGAAAACCTGCCCGACGAGACGCGGGTGCACCCCTACATCGCCACCAACTACGTGATCTTCAACACCGAGCGCGAGCCCTTCACCAACCGGGACATCCGCATGGCCATGGCCATGGCCATCGACCGCACCATCATCGCGCGCGACATCATGCGCACGGGCCAGGAACCGGCCTATGCGCTGGTGCCCCCGGGGATCCGCAATTATCCCCGCAGTGCTCAGATGGCGTTCGCCGAGCTGACCATGGAGGAGCGTAAGGTCGAGGCGCTCAACCTGATGCGCGGCGCCGGTTACGGGGACATGGACGGTGACGGCACCTGCGACACGCCGCTCGAAATCGTCTACCGCCACCGGGAAGGCACCGATAATCGCCGTCGCGCGGTAGCGGTTGCGGCCATGTGGAAGGAGATCTGCGTCGAGGCGCAGCTCATCAACACCGAGGTGAAAACCCATTATCAGGATCTGCGGACCGGCAACTTCCTCGTCGGCGATGCCGGCTGGGTGGCCGATTACAACGACGCCAAGAACTACCTGTTCCTGCTGGAATCGGAGACGGGCCAGCTTAACTACGGCAATTACAACAATCCGGAATACGACGCGCTCCTGGCCCAGGCCGACCAGACCCTCGATATCGAGGCGCGCGGCGACCTCTTGAGCCAGGCGGAGCAGATCATGCTCAATGACGCGCCGCTGATCCCCGTTCTCTTCGACACGTCCCGCAACCTGGTGGGTCAGCATGTCGAGGGCTTCGTGGACAACCCCAATGACTATCACCCGACCCGCTATATGCGGATCAACGAAGAGAAGCGCGCGCGCCGTTAAGCGCTCGCACAACGCCTCTTCACCGACAACGCAACGGGCGCCCGCCATGGGCGCCCGTTCGCATTTCGGGTTGTGGCGGCCTGTTCACCACGCGCAAGGGCACCATTTGCCGAGCCTCGCCGGCGCTTCGTCGCAGACGTCGCCTTCGGTCTTACGCATCGACCGGATCGTCATTCAAAGGGCTGTGGTGGATTTGTCACAAGGGCTGACTTTGAGTAACGAAACCATCCGGGCGGGGTAATTGAAAATTGACGGGATTATGACGCGCCCCCTACCCTGAACGACAAGGGTGTGAGAGGGCTGTTTGGGGACAAAACCACACATTCTCTGAAAGCCTTTAGCACTGCCGATCTGCTGACACCGCAAAAGCGGGCAGTGGGGCGGGTGCCCTAGTGTGGATGCGATAACGAATTGGGGTTGAACATGACGAGCTCGTGGCTCAAAGAGCAGTTGCTCTGCTCAACTGTGATTGCTGGCTTTGCCGCTGCTTTCACGATCTCTGCGCCGATTGCGGCATATGCCCAGGACGACGATGTCGAAGTCGAAGCCGAAGATCAGGATCTGGGCGACGCCGATGAGGCTGATGAAGAAGATCGTCTTACGGTCACCGGGTCGCGTATCCGTCGCGACTCCTTCACCAGCACAGCGCCGCTGCAGGTCATTGACTCCGAGACGATCGCCGAATCGGGCCTCGTGGACATCGGCCAGATCCTGCAGTCCACCACGGTGGTGCAGGGTGTGCAGCTCGACCAGCAGGTGAACTCGCAGTTTGTGACCGACGCTGGTCCCGGTGGTCAGACCGTTTCCCTGCGTGGTCTGGGTGAAGAGCGGACGCTCGTGCTTATCAACGGTCGCCGTTTCGCACCCGCCGGTGTGGAAGGCGCGCCGTCCGTGCCGGACATCTCTCTGATCCCGTCCTCCATGATCGACCGCGTCGACATCCTGCTCGACGGCGCCTCCTCCGTGTACGGCTCTGACGCCGTGGCGGGTGTGGTGAACCTGGTGCTGCGTGACGAGTTCGAAGGGATCTCTCTGGAAGCATTCCGCTCCTTCCCGACGGAAGAAGGCGGCGATGAAGAGCAGTATACCTTCCTCGCCGGCGCTTCGAGCGATCGGGGCCGGTTCCTTGTCGGTGCGGAATACTTCCGTCAGGAAGAAATCCGTGGTGACAGCCGCGACTGGATGTTCGCCTTTGACGAAGATCTGGGCCGCAATATCGCCGGCGGTATCGACTTGATTCCCGGCGAAAACGGGGGGACGTCGCGCATTGCCGGTACCACCAGCGGGGACCAGAAATTCATTGCCTCGCCCTTTGGCATCCTAACGGCAGATATCGGCGCCGGTCCGGCCTTCGGTCTGCCGGAATTCACTGGCTTCCAGCAGTGGGGCGGCACGACGGAAGAACTGTTTGCCGGGACGCGGGAACTGAACGAAGACGAACAGATCACGCCGTCCTTCGCGCTGTTCAGTCTCTACGCCAAGGGCGATTACGATCTGGACAATTTCATTCCGGGCTCGAATATGTTCTTCGAGTTCTCCATGTCCAATCGTCAGACCAACTTCCAGAGTGGTTACACGATCATCGACGTGGCCCTGGAGGCGGACAATCCCTTCAACATCTTCACGCCGTTTGGTGGGACCACGAACAGCACACTGCGTCCAGGCCGCCCGTGGCGCGACGAGTTGGATGTCGAGCTGACCCAGTACCGCACCTTTGCAGGTCTCGAGGGTGATCTCGGATTTGTCGGCCTAAACCGCTGGGATTACGAGCTGTTCGCTGGCTATACCCGCAGCCAGGGTTACTCCTCGCGCACCGTGGTGCGGGAAGAAGCGCTGATCCGCTCCCTGCAAACGGAAATCGATCCGGCCACCGGCACTGTGGTTTGCTCCGACGTGCCGAACCCAAGCGCTCCGTTCACGCCGGGCGAAACACTGGAGCCCTGCATCCCGTTCAACCCGTTCGATCTCGGCCTGTGGCCGGTGGACGGCTCTGCGCCCCGCGCGTCGGATGAGCGTCTGGTCGACTATCTGCGCGGCGTGCGGACATCCACAACCTTCGTGGATCAGTGGCTCGTGGGCGGTTTTGCGACAGGCCCGCTCATTGACCTCCCCTATGGCGAGCTGAGCAGTGCCGTTGGCTTTGAGTGGCGGGAAGACTCCATCGACACGCGCTCTGATGACGTTACCGCCCGCGGCCTTGGCTCTGGCTTCTTCCTGGACCGCCCGACCGTGGGTCGCGTGGAATTGTGGGAAGTGTTCGGGGAATTCGTCATTCCGCTGGTGAAAGGTGAGCCTTTTATCTATGACCTGGAAATGGAATTCGCGGGCCGTCTGACCCATCACGAGTTCTACGGTCGAAACTCGACCTACTCCGCAAAGCTGCGTTATGCGCCGACCGACTTCCTGACCTTCCGCGGCACTTACGGGACGTCGTTCCGGGCGCCGAACCTGCGGGAGCTGTTCCTGGCCGGTCAGTCGGGCTTTGCCAACGTAAACGACCCCTGTGAAGTCCCTAACTTCGCTCAGATTGATACGGATGGCGACGGCCAGCTCGACACTTATGATCCGGGCGAGAACAACGAAAATGACGGTCGTTCCGAGCAGATCCTGAATAACTGCCGCGCCGAGGGTCTTGATCCGCTGAGCCTCGCCATCGGCATCAACACAGGCAATGTGGAGACCTTCAGCGCCGGTAACACCGACCTGGATCCCGAGACCTCTGAATCTTGGTCTGCCGGCTTCGTGTTCGAGCAACCCTTCGTGGACTGGATCGATGCCCGTCTCGGCTTCACCTACTGGAACATTGACATCGAGGGGTCTGTGTTCGAGCCGTCGGCGAACTTCCTGGTCAACGAGTGTTACGAGTCGCCAAACTTCCCGGACGATCCGTTCTGTACCCGTCGTCAGCGGGACCCGAATACGGGCTTCCTGTCGGAAGTGGACGCAACGCCGTTCAACATCGCGGAAGAGAACGCTGCTGGCTTTGACGTCAATCTGTTCTTGGGTGGTGATGTGCCGCTCTACTTCGTCGACGAGACCGTGCGGGTCGAACTCGATCTGGTGAGCACCTACACCGAAGAAGTTAGCACACTGATCGAACTGGCCGGCACGTCTGACTTCGAGAATGACGCTGGTGACATCGGTAACCCGCGCTGGCGTGGTACGGGTACAGCCCGTGTGATCTACGGATCCGACTTCGGTGACTGGACCCTGTTCTTCCGCAGCCGGTTCATTGACGGTCAAGTCGCTAAGGATGCCGGCGATCGTCCGGGTAACTGCTTCCAGCCGGGTATCGATCTGGAGTTCGAGCCCTGCTATTCGATCCCGGATGTCTGGTACCACGACGTGTCCATCAACTGGGCTTACGACACGTGGAGCATCCGCGCTGGTGTGAACAACGTGTTCGACCGCGATCCGCCACAAATCGACGAAGACGTGACCGTGACCACGGGTCTTCGGAGCGTGCCCAGCGGGATCGGTTACGACCGTGTCGGTCGTCGCTTCTTCGTGAATGTCGGCAAGTCGTTCTGATCCAGCGGATCAACGATAGATCTCAACCGATGATCAAGGCGGCCCATCGCAAGATGGGCCGCTTTTTCTATGCCGGTGACTGGCACAGCTGCGACAACATGCTTTCGTGGTGGGACGGGTGCCGGGTATACTGCGGTGAAAGAGAGCACAAGACTGGGTGTGAACCGGCCTCAATCAATCAATGCCACTTGGGGGTGACATGAGATCTTGGATTGGATCTATTTTTACCTTGGCTTTGCTGGTCAGTCCGGCCTATGCCGTTGACCAGCTGCCTGCGGACGCCTTTGGGCGTTTGCCCAATGTATCGTCGGTGGATATTTCCCCGGATGGACGCCATCTGGCGATGATTGCCGGGAACACCCGCGAAGAACGCAGCATTATCGTGACGTCGCTGGAAACGGGCGAAGCTGTCCGCATTCCCTCCGGCGAAGAACGCGCCGTGCAGGTGAACTGGCTGTCCAATGACCGTTTTGGCGCCGTGTTCTTCAAATACACGGAAGTCTTCGGCGGTGTGGCCGAGTTCAACCGCCCGCGCCTTCTGGTCATGGACCGTGACGGTAGCGATCGGGTGGAGATCAACCCGCCCGCGCCGGTGGTGGATTATCTGCTCGACGATCCGAACCACGTCATCATGGTGGCGGGGATTCGTCAGGAAGCGGAAGGCCGGCGCACCGGCGAAATGATCCAACGCACCGACATCTATCGGGTCAATATCAACACAGGCAATGCCCGCCCGATCCAGATCGGTACGGAAGACACCACCGGCTGGATCCTCGGCCCGAGCGGGGAACCCCGTATGCGGATCGATACGCAAAGTCGCACGGTGCGCGCGGCCTCAGCCCGTGGCCGCTTTGAAGGCATGGAAGCGGAAAAATATTTCTACTATGCCAAGCCGCCGGGCTCGAACCGTTGGTCGCTCATCCACGAGCGCGATGTCCGGTCCAATGACGATGAAGAAGAGCGCAACAGTTTCTTCGTCGCCGGCCTGACGGATGACGAAATGACGGCCTATCTGGTGGGCCGTGTAAACGGGGCGGATCTGACAGGTCTGTACACCATGGATCTGACCAGTGGTGAGATCGAAGGCCCGCTTTTCGTCCCCGACGGGTTCGACCTGGGTGGCGTCGCCCGCGACCCCTATACCCGCAAGGCCCTTGGGTATGTGTGGACCGAAGGCGAGCGGAAGCGTGTCTTCTTCGATGAGATGTTTGAAGGCATTCACACCAGCCTGGAAGAAGCCTTTCCGGACAGTGAAATCGCGCTGACAAGTTGGTCCGCTGATCGCTCCCGCTTTGTCGTCCGCGTTCAGGGCGGAACCGTCATCGATAACTACTATCTTTACGACCGCGCGGCTGGTCAGCTCCGCATGATTGCACGGGCGTACCCGGAAATTCCGGATGCGGCCGCAAACCCGGTGCAATGGATCGACTATCAGGCCCGTGACGGTCTGCGCATCCAAAGCTACCTGACACTGCCGCGCGACCGGGAGGCGGAGAATTTGCCCACCATCGTCCTGCCCCATGGTGGGCCGGAGGCTCGTGACTTCCCCGGCTTCGATTGGTGGTCCCAGTTTCTCGCCCATCGCGGCTATGCGGTGCTGCAACCGCAATTCCGCCATTCCGAGGGCTTCGGACGCAACTTCGTCGAAGCCGGCTATGGCGAATGGGGCCGCGCCATGAACCACGACCTGGAAGACGGCGTGGAATGGCTTGTGGAACAGGGCATCACGGATCCGGAGAAAATCTGCATCTTCGGCTGGAGCTATGGCGGTTATGCCACCCTGGCGGGCCTGGCGTTCTCGCCGGATCTGTATCGGTGCGGTGTGGCCGGTGCGCCCGTATCGGACGTGATTTCCTTCTTGGAATGGTCCGAGGAAGTGCGCGGCGGGGTGCGCTCCCCGATCGTGGAGTACTGGAACCGCGCCATTGGCGAACACTACGCCGACCGTAGCGGTGTGATCGCCATTTCACCCGCCCGCCATGCGGCCAATGTCAAGGCGCCACTGTTGCTGATCCATGGCGACATCGACTTGATTGTGCCGATCTCCCAAAGCGAGATCATGGCCCGTGCCATGGATGAGGCAGGCAAACCATATGAGTTCACGGTCCTTGAGGACGAGAACCATAACTTGCTGATCGGCGAGACCCGGATGAAAATGCTGGAAGAACTGGACCGCTTCTTGGCCATTCATAATCCCGCACGCTGATCATCCGTTCAAAACAGAAAACGGCCCCGGAGAGCATTGCCCTCCGGGGCCGTTTTCAATTCGAAATCTACGCTGCCTCAGGCCGGCGGCGTGCCGGGCCGCACTGACTGCAGATAGGCGCCATGGGTGGGCAAAAGCTGGCGCGCTTTCGCTTCCGCCGCCTCCATCCGACGCCGGTCAAAGGGTGGAAGGGGTTGGGGCAGTGGCGGCAAACCACCGGGCAGCCACCCCATCCCGTAAAGCACATATTCGTAATTTGTGTGCGCAAAGAGTTGCGATGTGTCCGTGAAATCAAGCCGCGACGGCGGTTTGACGTCCCACAGGTCCAGCAGGTCCCGCAACCGCGGTGTCACCCGCTCGGGCGCTGTCGCCGCCCGCCAGAAGGGCGTATCCCGCCGGGGCGACAGCACATAGTGCAGATTGATAAAATCGACGCACTCTTCATAGCGTGTTCGCATCTTCTCATTGTAGAAGGTGCTGGCCGAGCCCATGGGACCGAACCGTGGGAACATCTCGCACAGATACCCAACCCCTTCTTCCACCAAGAAAAGGCCGGTGGACTCTAAAGGTTCCAGGAATCCAGCCGAAAGCCCAATCGCAACGCAATTACCAGTCCACGGAGCAGTCACCTTGCCCGATTGAAAGCGCAGGCGACGCGCCGGCAGCTCATCCGCATGCGACCCTTCCTGCGCGCGCAGCTCGGCTTCCGCCTCATCGTCACTGATGAATTGACTGGAATAGACATAACCCGTGCCGCGTCGCTCCTGGAGGCCGATATCCCACATCCATCCCGCACTCAGCGCCCGTGAGGTGGTGTAGGGCCGAATTTCGGACGCAGGCCGCAAGGCATTGGGCACCCGCAACGTCACCGCACGGTCGCAAAGCAGCCAGTCGCCATAGCTCTCAAACGGCACCTGCAGAGCCTTGCCAATCAGCACGCGGGCGAAACCGGAACAATCAATGAATAGATCGGCCTCCAGCCGCAGACCGGTCTTAGTTTCCACCGCGGCGATATGCTCCGGCCCCGTCTTGTCCACCTGCACCACGTCGTCCACCACATGGGTAACGCCCCGGCTCTTGCACAAATCGCGCAGATAGTCGGCGAATTTCTCCGCATCCATATGGTAGGCGTAAGTGATCGCGCCCTCATAGTCTTTGTGCTGGACGGTTTTGGGGGCAAGTCCCGCCTCGGCGACAAAGGGCTGCACGGACACGGTGGTGGCAAAGGGCGCCGCGCGATCACTGGACAACCACATCAGCCCGCCCGTGCCGAAGCCCGTCGGGTTCACCCGGTCAAAGGGGTGATAGTAGACATGGCCCGGCGCCGCCCAATCCTCAAACCGGATGGCGTGCTTGAAGGTCGCATCGGCCGCCCTGAGAAACTCCTGCTCCGCCACACCGATCTGCGCGAGCGTTCGCCGGATGGTCGGCACGGTGGCCTCGCCCACACCAATGCGCCCAATGGCATCGGACTCGATCAAGGTGATCTCGGCGAATTTCGACCGCGCCGGTCCACCAACCCCGTTCAGGTTGGCATCCAGATAGGCGGCCGTAATCCACCCGGCCGACCCACCCCCCACGATCAGAACGCGCATCACACCCCCGCTATACCTTGGACCCTAGATCTTTTTGCAAGATGGAATCTGACCAGGATCTTGCATAATTGGCAAGACCGCGCCGCTTTGCACGCATCGAAACAGGTGGGGTGTGTCGTCACGTCCGAAGGCGTATCAAACGGGAGCCGCTCATGGCAATCACCATTCGCCCTCTAGATCCTCATGATAGGGCGTCCTGGCAAGACCTCTGGACAGCTTATCTGACCTTTTACGAAACCCGCGTCGACCAAGCGGTGTATGACAGCACTTGGGAGCGGTTGATGGGGGAGGCTTATTATGACGGACGCGGACTGATCGCTGCACAGGGCGGCACCGCGGTGGGCCTGGCCCATTACTTCTTTCAACGCCATGGCTGGCGGGTGGAGGACGTGACGTATTTGCAGGATCTATATGTGCGCCCCGAGGTGCGCGGCACTGGCGCCGGCCGGGCGCTGATCGAGGCGGTGTACCGGGCCGCCGATGCGGCCGGTTGCGGGGTCGTCTACTGGACCACGGCACAGGATAATGCCGTGGCCCGCCGCCTTTATGACCGGATCGCTTCGGTCACACCCTTCATCAAATATCAGCGCTAGCCATTAAAACCGCAGCGCCACGCTCACGGCGCCGAATTGCTGGCGTTCAGTCTGGGTCTCGAATTCTTCCGTCCGCGTCACGAATGTATAGGAGATTTGAGCGTCATAGATTTGCATCACGAACCCGGCCTGCGCATCGGCCACGAACGGCTTTTTGTCCACGCTGAGACTGTCTTGGAACGTATTACCGTCAAGGAAGATGTTGCGCGCCACGGCTCGCCCCTCAACTCCGGCAAAGAAGTACCAGGCAAAAGGCCGTTGCGGGGCGAAGAACCCACCACCGGCCAGGCTCGGACGCACACGCGGGGGGCCATAGTCATCGCGCAGATCCTGCCCCACCCGGAGCGTCAGGCCCATATGCGCCTGGGTCAGCACATTGCCCACCGAGGCCCCGAAATTCGGCGTTGCATCGATGCCGAGCCCCAGGAAATCAATGTCCGCCAGCTTGCGCATCTTTCGGTCCACCGTAATGACCAGGCCGACTTCGTTCTCAAGCTGATTATCCCAGCCGCGCAACTGCTCATCATCGATCAGATTGTGAAAGGTGTTTTGCACCCATTCACCCTGCGCCGCCGGGCCCACGATCCCGAGTTGGACGACCACCGTGTCGAGCACATTGCCGTCGCGTTCCACCAGGATGGAGGCTTCCCCATACAGCCACCCCGCATAGGGGTGCTGATCGGGCAACGGCTCCGTCGCCAGCCGGTCCTCCGGCGTATAAATGGAATGGCCCAGCGCCAGGCCATAGCGCACCCGGTCCTCCGGGACCGCGCCCATGACATCCTCCACGAGCCAACTCGCCAGACGTCCTGGCTCGTAAGTCTCGGAGAGATAGGCCAGGCGCAAGCCGTTGGAGTAATTCCGGTCCGTACCGCCGAAGTAATCGTTCTCCCAGGTGAAACTGATGAACTTGTCGTTGCTGTGATTATCCGCGCGCGCCGTGTCTGGCGCTAAGCAGAAGGCCCCCATCATCAGGGCCCCCGCCATCAAAGCCGTCCGCATCATTTGTATCGTGCTCATGTCCGCTTTCTCGTCTTCGGGATTGGCAGGACCCTCCCCACTGCTCGTCATACGGCGGAATGGCCCGCGCCGCCATGCCCCTTTGGTGGAGGACCAGACGGGCCTGTGACGCAGCGCACCTGGAATGAGTGCGCTTTGGATACGTGCAGCAGCATGAACGCTATCACGCGCGTGCGCCTGTCGCTGTATCGACCGCGCGCAGGAAAAAGCCGCGCCGGGTGTTTCCCGGCGCGGCTCTCAATCATCGACTGTCGCAAGCCTTAGTGGGCTGCCTCGACCGGCTCCACGGCGATCACGCCGTTGTGGTTCACCAGCTCTTGCGTGCGGGTGATGGAGACGATCTCCGGACGGCTCAGCAGCGCGTCGAGCGTATGACCGACCCGTGCCACGGCGACACTGGCACCGAACACATCTTCCAGAATGTCCTCAAGGCCCGGAGGCTTGGGGAATTCACGGATGCGGACATTGGCATCGTCTTCGATCTCCGCCAGCTCACGCGCTTTGGCAATGGCCGTGCGCAAACCACCCAGGCTGTCAACAAGGCCACGCTCCTGGGCATCCGCACCGGTCCAGATGCGCCCACGGGCATAGTCCTCGACCTCTTCGGCGCTCATGTCGCGTCCAGCGGCCACCAGGCCCGTGAACTCGTCATAGATGGCCTTAAGGCTCCGGTCGAGCCGCTCCCACTCTTCGTCCGAGAACGGACGCTGAGCGGAGAATAGGAACGCATCCTCACCAACTTCCAGCTCGGACTCGTTCAGCCCGACCATGGTGAACAGATCCTTGACGACGAACTTGCCGAGGATCACGCCGATGGACCCGGTGATGGTCGCCGGCTGCGCCACGATGTGGTCGGCAGTCATGGAGACCCAGTAGCCACCAGACGCGGCCACATTCCCCATGCTGATCACCACCGGCTTGCCCGCTTCCTGGGCTTTGGTCACGGCGTAGCGGATCTGCTCCGACGCGATGGCCGAACCACCTGGCGAATTCACACGGAAGACGATGGCCTGCACGTCCTCATCTTCGGTGGCCTTGCGCAGCGCTTCAGACAACGTGTCGCCGCCAATGGTGTTGCTGCCACCAAAGGGAGACGTCTCGTCGGAGGGGCCTTCGTTGATCGGGCCGTCCCCATGCACGAGCGCAATCACCGGATCAGACGCCCGGGCCACGCTCGGGCCGAGCCGTTGCAGATACCCACCGATGGACAGGAACTCGGCGTCATCGCCCGCCTTGTCCAGGGCGGCATCGCGCGCATCGACTTCGTAGCCGAGCTGATCGACAAGGCCGCGGTCCACCGCGTCCTGACCGATGGCCGGAATGTTATCGAAATGGCCAGTGAGCTGGGCCACGGACAAGTCGCGGTCCTGCGCCATCTCACCCATGGCCACATCGTAAATGGACTGGATCAACTCAGTCCGGGCTTCGCGCATGGGCTCGGTGTAGTCCTCATACTGAAAGCCGTGGGCAGCGGTCTTGTATTCCTTGTAGCCGCGGAAATCCGCTTGAACGCCATAGGTATCGAGCAGCTGCTTCATGAAAAGAGAGCTGATGCCAACACCGGAAGACAGGATGACACCATCCGGCTGCATCCAGAACTCATCGGCGCCGGCGGCCAGATAGTAGGAGCCCAGACCGGTGGAAAAGATGCTCTGCGTATGGGCGAGCACAAACTTGCCCTTGGCCTGGAAAGACGCCATGGCCTCGCGCAGTTCCTGCGCATGAGCGACCGGGAACCCGGCGCCGCCAACGCGGATATACATGCCCTTCACGCGGTCATCGTTTTCCGCCTGGGCCAGCGCCCGCACCACACCGACAATGGAGTTCGCCGTCGGCTGGTTGCCTTGCGCGAACGGGTTCGATTGCCCGCGATCCGGCAGCGCCTCACGCAGGTCGATTTTCAGCACGGTGGCATCCGGCACGGTGGGTTGGTTGATAACCCCGATCGTGCCAAACACGATGGCCAGGATGATGATGAGCAATGGAATTGCCAACATCGCCGCCAAAAGCTGGGAAAAGAAACTTCTCATTCAGCCGTCCCCTTATCGTCCACCGTCACGGAGGGCACCCCCACGACAGGCCCTTGATTATCGGAACTATTTAGCACAAGCCGCATTTCAACGCACGGCGGATGCGGCTCGCCAGCGTCAAAACCAACTTAAGTCTTCGCACCGGACACCCATGACGGGAAGCGCAGCGTAAACACCGCCCCGCCGCCCTGGCTTGCGCCCAAGGTCAACGCCCCGCCATGGGCCGCCATAATCTGGCGCGTGATGGACAGACCCACGCCACTGCCCGACGGTTTGGTGGTGAAGAACGGTACGAAAATCTGCCCCGCGAGGTTCGGATTCACGCCTGGCCCGTTGTCTGCCACGCTGATAACGACCGCCCCCCCAGGCCAACTTTGCGCCGTCAGCCGAATGCTGCCGCCCGCCTGTCCGCCGAGCGCGTCCACCGCGTTGCGCAGTAAGTTGATCAGCGCCTGCTCCAGAAGCTCGCAATCGGCATCAAGGGTCAGGCCCGGCGGCGTCACGTCCGCAGTGAACGTCACGCCATTTTTCTCAAAATCTGGCGCCATAAGCTGGTGCAGCCGGTCGAAGACCTCCGCCACCGGGAAGCGCTGACGGCTCGGCGCCGGCACGCGGGTCAAGCGGCGATACCCTTGAACGAAATGCAGCAACCCGGCGGCGCGCCGGCCGATCGTGTCCACCGCATCGCCAATATCCGCCAGATCCGCGCTCACATCTTCATTGGCGGCGCGCCGCCGCGTGACATCTTCCAAGAGCCCTCGCACCGTCCCGGCGAGCGAGGACACCGGCGTCAGCGAGTTCATCATTTCGTGGGTCAACACCCGCACCAAGTCGTGCCAGGCGCCCAGTTCCATGGCATCCAGCTCGGACTCGATGTTCTCGATGGACACCAAGCGCCGGCGCGCGCCCCGTGCGGTCACCTCCGACGCGGTCAACTTCACCCGCCCTTGTGCGCCTCCCTCGGCCAGCCGCACCAACTGCGTGTCCCCCGGTGTCAAAGCCTTCAGCGCTGTCGCGAGCGTGTCCGAAGGCGCTGCGCCAGGGGCTTGCGCGAAGAGCCGCCGCGCGGCTGCGTTCAAGGGGCTGATCCGCTCGCCCTCATCGATGGCCACCAGCGCCACCGGCACATGTTCGATCAAAGCCGTGAGCGCCGCCGCTTCCGCTTCCCGTTCCGCGCGAACTTCCTGACGATGCACCAACGCCTCGCTCATCGCCCGCGAGAGGGGATCGGGGCCTGCGGGCAGTGCGGCGGCAACATCGTCATGGCGCAGCGCAGTGACGAAATGCACCAGCCGCCGGTGGCCCGCCTGCACGACCTTGTTCAGCCACAGGCCCTGCGCCACGCCCAGTCCCACCACCAAAAAGGCCGCCGCATAGGCCTGCGCCACCACCACAAGCCACGCCAACACCAAGCACGTCAGTGCCAGGCCGCACACATGCAACCCCAGCCGCCACGCCATGGTCAGGCGCGGTTGCCCGCCGCAGCGCGGCGTCGCGCCGGGGGGCGGTGTGTGGGCAATATGAGCACCGTCAGAGGCCATACTTCTCCATCCGCCGGTAGAGCGAGGCACGGGTGAGACCCAGATCCCGAGCCGTGCGGGAGACATTACCGCTGTTTTTCTTCAACGCTTTTTCAATCACGGCGCTCTCCACCGTATCGAGATTATAGGAGTCCAGCCCGATTGCGGCGGCGCCCGCGTCCCCAGCCGCCGGGGTCAGCGTCGCGGCGAGCGGGAAGTCATCGGCTCCCAGGGCCGCGCCCCGGCTTAAAATGGTGGCCCGCTCCACGGCATGACGCAACTCACGCACATTACCTGGCCAGGCATGGATCATCAGCCGTTCACGAGCCCCTTCTGCGAGAGGCTTTTCCGGCAGGTTGTATTTGCGTGAGAAAATCGCCTGGAAATGCTCCACCAGCGCCGGAATGTCCTCGCGTCGCTCACGCAGGGGCGGCAAGTGAATTTCCACCGTGTTGATGCGGTACAGCAGATCCTGGCGGAAACTCTCTTCGCTCTGCATCTCCACGAGGGGCCGGTTCGTGGCGCTGATCAGGCGCACATCGACGCTGATCGCTTTGTCCGCCCCCACCGGGCGCACTTCGCGGCGTTCCAGCACACTCAGCATCTTGGCTTGCAGATGCAGGGGCAGATTGCCGATCTCATCGAGAAACAGCGTACCGCCACTGGCATGCTGAAAGCGGCCCACCCGGTCCTCTTTGGCGCCGGTGAAGGAGCCTTTGCGGTGGCCGAACATCTCGCTTTCAAAAAGGGTTTCGGGGATTTCGCCCACATCCACGGGCAGAAAAATGCGGCTTGCCCGTCCCGAGAAGCGATGGATTTCCCGCGCCACCAGCTCTTTGCCCGTGCCGTTCTCACCAGTGACCAGCACATTGGCATCGGTGGGCCCGGCACGGCGGATCAGGTCCCAGACCGCCTGCATGGCCCGGGAGCGCCCGATCATGGCCGAGCCGGCCCCTGCACCGATGACGCCTCCCCCCGGCGCCGCGGGCGCTGTCGCGGCCGGCCCACCAGGCGCCATCGCCTCACGTTGCTCCATCGCCCGGCGCAGCGTGGCCAGCAGCTTTTCGTTCTGCCAGGGCTTCACCACGAAATCGGCCGCGCCGCGCTTCATGGCCTCTACCGCCAGATCCACATCGCCATAGGCCGTGATCATGACCACGGCGGCCCGCGGGTCGGCCTCCAGAATGCGGGTCAGCCACGCAAGCCCTTCTTCGCCGCTGCTGGCACCAATCGCGAAGTTCATGTCGAGCAACACCACGTCGAAACGCTCTTCGGCCAACAGGCGCGGCAGCAGCGACGGGTCGCTTTCGGTACGGACAAACGGATAATGGCGCTTCAGCAACAACCGCGCCGCCACAAGGATATCGTGGTCGTCATCGACAATCAGAATGCGCCCGAGACTGGGCACGGGCGCCGCCGAAACGGAAGCCGGTCCTGTCATTGTGTGGTCCTCACTGATTGTACGATCATTGCAGCCTGGACACGGGCCGTCCAGCGATGTTCGCTCGCCTGCCGGTACGCGGATACCCGGTGTCCACCAGCGCACACACCTGTCCGGAAGCGGACAGTGCGCGCACGCCGCGCACTGGCCCAAATGGGGGGCTCCGGGCTAGACTATGGTTTGCATGGTCGTGACCGGACAGTGAGTCGACCTCGAAAAAAAATGGCGGCCTCGCGCCGACCAGAGGCATGTGAGAGATCAGAGTCGCAGTATGGATACCCGCCGTCCCCCCGATTCCACGGCCACCGTGCCGGGACAAACGATTGAGCCACAGCCGCATCCGGCGGTCGTCCTCAGAGATATCCGTAAGACCTATGGCGGCGGCGGTCTGTTCACGAGCGGGTCCGTGGGCACACGGGCCCTGGATGGCATTAGCCTGCGCATTGAGGCAGGCGAATTCGTAGCCGTAACCGGACCATCGGGGTGCGGAAAATCGACCTTGCTCAATATTCTCGGCCTGATTGATCGCTCCAGCGGCGGCAGTTACCGACTCTTCGGCCAAGCGGTGGACAGCACGTCGGAACGCGAGCGCGCGCAGCTGCGCCGCCAGCTCATCGGTATCGTGTTTCAGAGCTTCAACCTTATCGACGAATTGAGCGTCTTTGAAAATGTGGAACTGGCCGTGCTTTATCACGGTTGGGCAGAGGCACAGCGGCGTGAACGTGTGAGCGCTATGCTGGAGCGCCTGGAAATCGGCCATCGGGCCGAAGAGCGCCCTGGCGACCTTTCCGGCGGTCAGCAACAGCGGGTGGCGATTGCGCGCGCCCTGGTCGGTGCCCCACGCCTGCTCCTGGCCGATGAACCGACTGGCAATCTGGATTCGGCCGCCGGCGAGGACGTAATGCGGATTATCACGGAGCTGACGGACCAGGGCACGACGGTGGTGATGGTTACCCATTCCGCCTTTCATGCTCAGTATGCGGCCCGCACCATCCACCTTTTAGATGGGCAGGTGGTGGCGGAAAACCGCCGCGCCCCCGGTGTCAGCGCATGAGGTCCCCCATGCAGCCCAACTCGCGCGCCTCACAGGGCTGGCCACCGCTGCCTGCGCTGCTGTGTCCTCTGAAAGTGGCTTGGCGCGGGCTGATAGCCCATCCCCTGCCCGCCATCGTGACCGTCGCCGGCCTCGCGGCGGGCTTTTTTGCCTGCCTGATGATCCTGCTCGTGGTGCGGGATGCCCTCAGCTATGACCGCTTCTTCACGAACCCGGACGACCTTTATCGCATTGCCGCCACTTATGAGGCCGAAGGGCGCGATCCCATTCGCCTGCCCAGCTCGCCCGCGCCCACAGCCCCCGCGCTCGCCGCCGCCTTTCCCGACGTCATCGCCGCCACCCGGCTCATTTGGGAAGGCGAAACCTTGCGCACGCCGGACGAAACCCACCTTCAGACCATAACTTACGTGGATCACAGGTTCTTTCAGGTCTTGGACTATCCATTGGCACAGGGTGATGCGTCCACCGCCTTAAACCGCACAGATGCCCTGGTCCTGTCCGCCCCCCTCGCCACACGCCTCTTTCCCGACGGCGACGCCATCGGAAAAGGGGTGAGCGTCAAAGCCGAGGGGGACGCCCCGGACCTGACCCTGACGGTCACCGGTGTTCTGGCGCCGCCACCGGGCAACAGTCATCTCACGCTCCACGCGCTGGCGCCCCTCACCTCGCCGGCGAATGATTGGCCCGAGAGTATCTTCGACACCTGGATTGCCAGTCCGGCGCTGAATTATGTGCGCCTGGCGCCGGGGGCGGACAAAGCCGCCTTCACCCAAGCCGTCACCACCTGGGCCCATGAGACCCTGCCGCCCCTTGAGATGATGGGCACCCCGGTGCGCCTTAACCTGGCGGCCCAGTCGGTGCCGGCGATCCATCTCGCCTCTGACCGGCGTGGCGATAACGAAACGCGCGACGGCCTCGACTCTGTCTTCACCATGACAGTCATCGGCTTTGCCATTCTCGCCATCGCCCTGGTCAATGCGGCCAATCTGGGCGCGGCCGATGTATCCCGGCGGGCCCGGGAAATGAGTGTGCGCAAGGTCTTCGGCGCCAGCCGCCCGCAAGTGTTCCTGCAGGGTCTGGTGACGCCGGTGCTGTTGACCATGGCGGCGTTTTTGGTGGCGCTTGCCGTGGCGGACCTGACCCTGCCCGCCTTCAACGCCTTGATGGGCCGCGACTTGGTCATGCCGTATCGGCAAGGGCCCTGGCTGATGCTGGAACTGGTGCTGGCTGCGCTGGCCCTCGGCCTTCTCAGCGGTGTCTGGCCGGCTTGGCGGCTGGCCAGCGTCGAGCCCGTGCCAGTGCTGCGGGGGGAACGGGTCACTGGCGGTTTAAATCGGATGCAGCGCCTTTTGGTGCTGGTGCAGTTTGCCGCCGGCATCACCCTGATCATCTGTACCTTGACCATCGGCTCTCAGCTTCACTTTGCCCGCACTCTTGATCCTGGCTGGCGTAAGGAGGCCATGGTGGTGGTGGCGGGCCTGGGTCTGGAACCAGCCGCGAGCCAGCACGCCACCTTCCGCGAGCGCCTGATCGCCCATGACGCCATTGAGGCCATCACCTTCTCGCGCACGGTGCCCACGGTGCCCTGGGAAGGCAACACCATGCTGCGCCAAGCGGGCAGCGGCCCCGCCCGCCTTGTCCAGCGCCTTGACGTGGCACCGGACTTCTTTGCCGCTTATGGCATCACCTTGCTCGCGCACACCGGCACGCCCGCGGACTGGACCGCTCAAAGCCAGGCCGATCCGCGCGCGCAAGTGCGCGTGCCCGTCGTGCTCAATGCCAAGGCGGCTCGTCTCATGGGCTTTGACAGCCCAGACGCGGCCATCGGCGCGCCGCTCTCGGTCGCGGCCTTGGACGACAGCGATGTCTATGCCCGCATCGTGGCCGTGGCGCAGGATTTCCATTACGCCTCGCTCCACCACGCCATTGTGCCGACAGTTTATGTTCTGGGGGCTGAAGCCATGTGGGACATGTCCATCCGTATCGATCCCACACGTCAGACCGAGGCCCTCGCGGTCATTGATGCGACCTGGGAAGAGCTGGTACCGGGCCCATCCATTCGCCGTGTTCTGTTGACGGACCGTGTGAATGATCTCTATACGGCTGAACAGCGCCACCGCACATTACTGGCCTTGCTCACCGGCCTGACCCTGGCGGTCGCCGGCCTCGGGCTCTTTGGTCTGGCGGCGCAGACGGCGGCCGCGCGAACCAAGGAAATCGGCATCCGCAAAGCTCTGGGGGCGGACAGTAACCATATTCTGCGGCTGATGCTGTGGCAGGTGGCCCGGCCAGTGCTGGCGGCCAATCTCGTTGCCTGGCCGGCCGCGGCCCTGCTCATGGACCAGTGGCTTGCGGGCTTTGCCTATCGGGTCGAGCTGAACCCGCTCAACTTTGCGCTGGGCAGTCTCATCGCCTTGGCGCTGGCCCTGGCCACGGTGGGCGTCCAGGTCCACCGCGCCGCCCATGCCCAACCGGCCCAGGCGCTGCGCCACGCATAAAAAAAGCCGGTGGCCCAAAGGGTCCACCGGCTTTCTGAATGGTGCGCCAGCCTCTTACTGCGGCGGCTGAGCCATTTGGTTGACGTCAGCGGCCTGATGCGCGGCTTCCGGCGGCAACTTCGGCGCGTTCGGCGGGAACGGCGCGCCCAGGATCATCTGCCGGCGCTGAGACAGCACCTGCCAGTTCGAGAGCGAGCTGAGGTGCATATAGACGAAGGGCAGCGCGCCGGACTTGCGCAGCAGCAGATAGGCTTCGTCTTTCAGCTCGTTGAACTTGCCTTCATCAATGGCGAGATAGGTGCCCACCACATGCTGGTCACCATTCGGCGCGCGCATGGTCACCTGCTGATTGGCGAACAGGTCCAGCTCCTTGATGATGCGGCCGAATTTCTGCGTCGCCATGTGGTGCTGGTGGAAGGTCTTGCAGAACTCGACGGCCTTGTTGACCGTGTCCGACGCTTGGCCGTTCTCGAAGAACGGGAAGTCCGGGCTTTCACCGATCAGCGGCGAGCCGCGATCAATGCACAAGGTCAACTGCGACTGGTCTTGGTTCTGGCCGAAAATGAACGGATAACGGCGGATATAGGCGGGGATATAAGCGTTTTCCAGCCACTTGCCGTCTTGGGAGACGAACAGGTTTTCCCGCTCTTGCATGCCGAACACCGCCACCGGCATCGGCACATCGGCGCCGGCGAACACGATGGGATAGTTCTTCAGCGCAAAGTTGAACTCGATCGTGTTCAGCGGCACCGCGTGGGCACCGGCAGCAAACAGCAGCGGCTGGTCGATGCGCTTCAGGCCGAGACCATCGTGCAGCGCCGGCGCAAGCGGTTCAACTTTCGTGTAGAGGATCGCGTTCCCCTGACCGGCCGGAGCGGGTTGGGCTTCGGTGTCGTTCGTCATACTCACTTCCCCTGATCTTGCTGGCCGGGCATTCGCTGGGTCCGAATGCGCGGGCCGTGACCTCGGTTGTGTCCTGCGAGCCGCCTGCGCGTCACGCGCTCAGGGCTCTCGGTGTGGATCGGCCAGGACCGCTCGCGGACCTGCCCGGCAATATCGCGTGCGCGGACGCCTCCGCCGAGTTGCTCGCCGAAGGAACCGCCATCAAGGCCGCGACAATAGCGAAGTCTGCTGAAGAGGAAACCCTATTTTCGCCTCTCGCCGCCGTCGCGTCGCGCACCAACCCATGCACAAATCTGCCATCTCGTTATACCGGGGCTGGACATTTGTGCAGCATTGCGCCAGGAATGCTCTCAATACGCGAGAGGTAAAAGACCCTTCGGGTAATGCCTGGGGTAGCAGGAGCGTTGAGGGGCGCTCTGTCATAGAGCCTTTGGATGATGGGCACCGCGCACGCCCGCGCCAAAGCCGCCAAAAATCCCACTATGGCGTGATGGATGAGCACGCGAAAGCTCTACTCCTGAAGTCGAGCGCGGTTGACATTCACAAGCTCTGATAGCATTTCGGGACCGCTAGGTCGCGCCAGGCTTGAGATAGGCCCGGTCGTTCGGCGGTCCATAGGGGCGGCCCGGCGCAGCTCCGTCCGCTCCGGGCACTCTGCCGGATCCGCCGGGCAAAGCGCCACGCCGACCGAGAGAGGCAGAACACCGTGCAGACGCCCATCGCCAGCATCATCGACAGGCATGTCGGCAACCGCGTCCGGATCCGCCGGCTCGATCTCGGCATCAGCCAACAGGAATTGGCCGGCGAGTTGGGGCTGACGTTCCAGCAAGTGCAGAAATACGAAAAAGGCGCCAACCGGATCGGCGCCTCGCGGCTTTACCAGTTGGCGATGTGCCTACGGGTATCGGTCAATTTTTTCTTCGAAGGCCTGGATGGCGCCGACAGTCGCGACGACCAAAACCACCTCATGGCAGCCTTCAAAGCCGCCTCACCACGCTTCGGCGCCCGGGAATTCGTCGACCTTAACCGCGCCTTCCAAAGCATCGAGAATGAGGATCTGAAAAAGATCATCCTCGCGCTTGTCGAAGCGGTGGCGGAAAAACAGGAAGACGATCCGGCGACGACCAATCTCCACATTGATCCCCGGCCCTAACGCCGTCACTGCGCAATGCGGCGCATTATGGGGCGGCGCATTACGGGCTGGTGGCGCTGACCGGCACGATCT
>CAZVEE010000015.1:26582-47585 GCA_964625525.1 uncultured Alphaproteobacteria bacterium
GCGGCGCATTATGGGGCGGCGCATTACGGGCTGGTGGCGCTGACCGGCACGATCTGCAAACCGTTATTGCGCATCAACGCCCGCCCCGCATCCCGCAACTGCATCAGCGCCGCCGCTTGCTCCGGATCGGCGGCCGGATCGGCCTGCGGCGCGCTGAAACGCAGGTCCAAATAGGCCGGGCAATGGTCGGAAATCTTGTCAAAACGCGGCGCCAGCGAAGGATCGAACGTGACCCAGCCAAAACTCTCCGGCAGCGCAAAAGCGGCCGAGCGCGGCTCCAGCACGATGTAATCGATCGGATCTTCGTAGAACGGCGCCGGCGGGGCGTCCTTCCAACACTGTGCTTCATGCTCATTGGGGTAGCGCGACAGCGTCTGGCCGCCCGGCAGCGCACCGGACAGGGATTGCCACAGATCATCTGAGTCACCCGCGGCGCTAATGGCGCGGTTGAAATCTCCCAGGATGACAAAGGGCACGTCCCCGGCGAGCTTTTCCTCGATCCAGGCTCTAAGCGGTCCCATCTGGCGCGCCAGCGTGGTGCAATCCGCGTCGGACGGGTCGATATAGCGGTCCGGGCCGCGCTCTTCGTCCCGGAGCGCGCTTCGGAAACAGCCCGATTTCAAATGCACCGACAGCAGGATCAGCCGCTGCCCCTCGTGCTCAATCTCGATTTCCACGGCGCGGCGCGTGGGCCGGGCAATGCCGGTGCGCGGATCCGTGTGCAGCAATTGCAGGCTCGGCACATCCTCGGCGCGCAGGATAGCAATGGACCGACGCACCGCAAAGCCGGTGTAGATGGCCGCGTCTGGCCATTCGCCGGTGAGATCGTAAGTCTGGAGATCGTCCAGCCGACGCCCGGAAATCACCGTCGTCCAGCCGCTGCGCGAGAACAAGCGGTGGGCCGCGGCGCGGCTGTTGATCTCCTGCAGGGCCACGATGTCAGCATTGAGCGCATGGGCATAGTGGCGCAGCCAGGTGTAGTCCTCCTGGGTCCGCACCACATCGCGCCCCGGCACGCTATCGCCTTCCGCGTGGTGGAAATTGGCGATGTTCCAAGTCGCCACGCGCAGCGCCCCTTCGGCTTTCTCTCGGGCCGCTGACTCAGCGGCCAGCGCCCCGGACGCGCCCCCCGTCACTGCCAGCACCGCAGCCAGCAGCGCATTCCGTAGCCAAGCCATCCGTGTCATCGGTGTCCCCTCTTCGCCAGCGAACCCAGGCAGTATTTGAAGAGTCTGCCCGGTTAAGTCTAGTTTTTCCAGGCGGGCGTATCGCTCGTGTGGCGAAAAGTGCCTGAAGGGGAGACATGCCATGAGCGACATCGTGACGGATCTGCAAGCCCTGCTGCCCGATGGCGGCGTCTTAACGGGAGATGATGTGGCCGGCCGCTCCGCCGTGTGGGGCGCCTTCATCCCCAATCAGGCCCGCGCCATCGTGCGCCCGCGCACCACCGAAGAAGTCTCTAAGGTGCTGGCGCTCTGTCATGAGCGTGGCCAACCCGTGGTGCCCCTGGGCGGGGTCACCGGGCTTGTGCAGGGGGGCATCGCTGACAAGGCGGAGATTTCCCTGTCGCTTGAATTGATGTCCATGATCGAGACTATCGACCCAGCAAACCGCACGGCCATCGTGCAAGCGGGCGCGCCGGTGGAGGCGGTCCAGAACGCGGTGGAAGGTCGGGGCCTGTTCCTGCCGCTCGATCTGGGCTCGCGCGGCTCGGCCACGATCGGCGGCACCATTTCCACCAATGCCGGCGGCAATCGGGTGATCCGCTTCGGCATGATGCGCGACATGGTGCTGGGCGTGGAAGCCGTGCTGGCCGATGGCACGATCGTGTCGGCCATGAACCGGGTCATCAAGAACAATGCGGGCTATGATTTGAAGCATTTATTTATCGGCGCGGAAGGCACGCTGGGTGTTGTCACCCGCGCGGTGCTGCGCCTGCGCGAAAAACCGCTCAGCACCATGACCGCCCTGGTGGCGGCCGACAGCATGGAGCAGGTTCAAGCACTCCTGAAGCGGACCGACAGCGAATTAGGCGGTACCCTGAGCGCCTTTGAAGTCATGTGGAACAGCTTCTACCGGCTCGTCACCACGCCCCCCGCCCAGTCCAAACCGATCCTGGGCCAGAGCTATCCCTACTACATGATCGTTGAAGCCATGGGCGGTGATCCGGAGGCGGATCAGAGCCGCTTTGAAGCGGTGCTGCATGGCTGTCTAGAAGACAGCGTCATCAGCGACGCGGTGATCGCCAAGAGCGAGGCCGAACGCGCGCAGATCTGGGCAATGCGCGATGATGTGGGCCAGGTGCTGCAATTCGGCACGCTGTTCACGTTCGACATTTCCATGCCGGTAACGGAAATCGAAGGCTATGTCAGCGATATCCAGGAGCGTCTGGGCGCCCGCTGGCCCGATTTCAAACATGTCGTGTTTGGTCACCTGGGCGACGGCAACATTCATGTGGTCGCGGGCGTGGGCTCTCAGGACGAGCAGGCGCGCCACGGTGTGGAAAGCATCGTCTACGGAGCTCTGGAAGGCCGCTCAGGCAGTGTCTCCGCCGAACACGGCATCGGCCTGGAGAAGAAAGAGTATCTGGGCCTGACACGCAGCCCGGAGGAAATCGCCGTCATGCGCCGCATCAAGGCCGCGCTTGATCCCAAAGGTATTCTCAATCCGGGCAAGATCTTCGATCCGGCCGAGGGCGGAGCGATGCGCGAACGCCTGTAAGGTGCCCCTGCGCAGGGCTCTGCCTGAGCAAGGCCCTTACTTGCCGTAGCGCTGGGTCTTCACGGCCTTGCGCGCGTCAAGCGTGGCATTTTTCAACTCGGTCTCCAGGTGCCGGTTGACACCATAGAGATCCTTGCCCACGTCCTCCGCCCACGTCACGAACTCCTCGCGCGCCTCAAGGTCCAGATCCGCCGGTGGGGTCTGGGTGAGCGCCCGCAGATTACTGATCAAATCCGCCAGCTTCACCACTTTGGCCCGGTTGGACAGCCCCGCCATGGCCTCGGCCGTGGGCCGGGGCGCCTCAACGGGGCGCAACCCGTCACCGACTTTCAGTTCCTGGACGAGCGCGGCCACATTTTCCCCGAAGGTCAACGCCAACTCGTCATAGGCCATGGCGCCGTCTTCCAAGGTGTCGTGCAGGATCGCCGCGACGACGATCTGCGGGTCGCGCCCGCCGGTGGCCTCGGCCACGATCTGCGCCACTTCCACCAAATGCCCCAGCTGCGGCTCCGGGATCTGGCCCCGGCGCCATTTCTTCATGGTGCGGTCATTGGCGTAGGCGATGGCCTGGGTGAACTGGATGATATTGCTCATGATTTCCAACCTCGGGCGGCGGCGGACGGCGCGCAGACGCTCATGGATGACAGTGCAAGATAATGGCCAACACAATCGCGACGCAAACCTTCCCGCCGCGCGATCACGCCCACCCGATGCGCTCTCTGCCTCCAATGCCCTCTGGGCCCGCCGAAAGGAGTAGGCTGGAGAGGGCGCGGGGTCCGGCGCCCTGCCCTCACCCGCCTGAAGAATCACGACAATCGGAAGACCACCACCAAAGAGCTTTCATGGACGATGCGCAAGATATCTTGACACTATACCGGCTGAACCGTGCCAGGATGAGACATATACGCGGTGCGAGGGCACTCTGAACGGACTTTCAACAGGAAATCGTAGGGACCACTCTTGATTGCTTACTGAAAATGTCGCTATGAACTGGCGGTGAGCAGAGCCTGACTCGTGAAATCAGGCGTGCTGTGCATGGATGTGGCGCGATGTGTCGGTAGCCATCGACACGTCGGGGCGCCATGGAACTGAATTCTGTATCTCGACCTCAACATGGGGGACTGACATGAAACTCCGTCTTCTGGCTGCTGCGGCCGCCCTCACCTTCGGCCTGGCCGGTTGTGCGCAAGTGCCGTCCGACATGGGCTTTGCTCTGATCGTGGATTCTCAAGAGCCGGTGTCCGCGACTGAAGCGTCCGTCGCCTCCAAGCGCGGCGAAGCCTGCGGCGAGAACATCCTCGGCATCATCGCTCAGGGTGACCACTCCATCGACGCCGCCAAGCGCAATGGTGGCATCACTCAGGTCACCAGCGTTGACACCGACGTGTTCTCCATCCTGACCTTCTACGGCAAGCGCTGCACCATCGTGCGCGGTAACTAAGACCGTATACGGACCACGCTCTTGTGGCGCTGGTCTCACCAAAGACAAAAGGGCCGTTCCCGTCTGGGATCGGCCCTTTTTTATCGATCTCAGCCGACAGCCAGGCGTAACGGCGCTCAGCGGTATTGGAACGGCAGCGCGCCCCCGTCCAATGTGCGATAGCGATCGCGCAGGCGCGTCTGGCGAGACTCAAGATCCATCGCCTGGCCCTGAATGAACACCGCCTCCGGCGCGCTTGTGACCTCCAGCGGATCGCCGTCCCAGATCACCACATCGGCGTCCTTACCCACGTCCAGGCTGCCATAGCTGTCAGCGATGCCCCAGATCGCAGCCGGGTTCACGGTCATGGCCGCCAGGGCCGCTTCGTGGGGCAGGCCGTTCGCCACGGCGTTCCCTGCGGCTTGCGGCAACAGCCGCTCATTATGCGTATCGAAATAGGTGAAGGCGATCGTGACCCCGGCCGCATGCAGCCGCGCCGCATTGTCGAGCCGCGCCCCCAGGCTCTCGAAACGCGCCGGCAGATTGTCGAGCGGATCCATAATCACCGGCACCCCCGCCGCCGCGATCTCCTCGGCGACCCGCCAGCCTTCGGCCACGCCCAGCAGAACCAGATTGAGGGTCCACTGCTCCTTCATCGCCAGCACCGCCCGGATGTCGGACGCCCGGTGCACTGCGACCACCAGCGGCACGGCCCCGCTCGCCACGGGGCCGAGCGCTTCCAGGTCCCGCTCTGACAGAACCGGGTGATGGCCGCCGCGGGGCACGCGGAACCGCACGCCGCCGGCCTGCCGGTCGCGCACTTGGCGCAAAGACTCGTCCACCATGGCGAAAAAGGCCGGCCGCGAGCCGCCGGCGGCGGCCGCTCCCGCTTCTCCGCCGGTCATGAACTGAGCGACCCGCTCCTTAATGACGATGTCAGGCCCGTCCCCCAGATGGATGAGCGCGCCAAAACCATCGAATACGGGCCCGGCCTCCTGTGCCGTGATCGCCCGCGTCACCCCTTCAATGCGGGTGATGGGAAGGAGCGTGGAGTCGGGATTGAGGGACGACACCACATCAAGCGAGGCAGAGAAATGCGAAGCATCTGCCCGATTGTCTCGTGTGCGCTGGACCGCCGAAATCTCCACCAGGCCCAGCGAGGAATAGCTGGTCATGAACCCCGGCGTCACGATCTTGCCGTCTGCTTCAATGATCGTCGCGCCCTCCGGCGCGGTCACCTCTTCACCCACAGCGGCAATGACACCATCCGTGATAAGAACATCCCCGTCGTCCAGAATGCCCGCCTCGCCCATAGTGTGGACGGTTGCCCCGGTGATCAGAGTGCTCTGCGCATCAGCCGCCGTGACTGTCGCAAGGCTCATGGGCGCTGCCAGAAACATGGCAAAAGCGGTGCGCTTGAAAAAGTCTGCCATGCTCATTGCCCCGCCCCTCCGGTATTAGCGTTATCCTGCTGGCCGATTTCAAAATCCGTCCGGGGGCTGAGCGCATCGTTACCGCGCTCATAGAGCAATGCACCATCCACGAAGACATGCTCCGCCTGCGCATAGACCGAGAATGGGTCCCGGTTCCAGATCACGACATCACCGGCCTTACCTGCCTCAAGCGAGCCGGTCTCCTGGAAAATGCCCAGCGCCCGAGCCGGATTGGCGGTGATCCATGCGATTGCCGTTTCGCGGGGCACGTCGATGCCCGCGCGCGCGCCATCGGCCATGGCCTTGGCGGCTTCTTGGTTCAGCCGTTGAATGTCTTGGTCGCTGTCGGAATGGATGATGGTGCAGGCGCCTGCCTGCTCCACGAGAGCCACATTTTCGCGCACCGAGTCATAGGCTTCGAGCTTAAAGCCCCACCAGTCCGCCCACATGGCCGCGCAGGTCTCTGTTGCCTCCAGATAGTCAGCGACTTTGTAAGCTTCGATGGCATGGTGGAAGGTGGTGATGCGATAGTTGAACTCCCGCGCCACATCCAACATAATCACCATTTCATCCGCCCGGTAACAATGCATCTGCACCAGGATTTCACCGTCAAGCACACCCCGCAGCGTGTCCATGGTCAGGTTGCGCCGGGGCGGTTTGGCGTCTTCACCGGCGGCCAGTTGCTCTTCATAGGCATCCCACTGCGCGTCATAGGCGGCCGCGTCGGCCCAGGCCTGACGGTAGCCGGCCACATTGCCCATGCGCGTGTAGGGCGCCCGGCCGCGGGTGCCATAGACCCGCTTCGGATTCTCCCCACACGCCATTTTCAAGGTATAGGGCGCGTCCGGGAACTTCATCCCTTGGACCGTCCGAGAGGGAACGTTCTTCATCGTCACGCCGCGTCCGCCGAACAGATTGGCTGATCCGGGCAGAATATGCAGCGCGGTAATGCCCCCGGCTAGAGCCCTGGTGAACCCCGGGTCCTGCGGCCAGACCGAATGCTCGGCCCAAACATGAGCCGTGTTCGGACCGACGATCTCATTGCCGTCCGAATGGGCCTGGGCGCCGGGAGAGGGATAGACGCCAAGATGGGAGTGAATGTCGATAATGCCGGGCGTCACCCATTTGCCGGTGGCGTCGATCGTGGCAATCCCCTCCGGCACGGCGATGTCCGCGCCCACGGCCGCGATACGGCCCTGCTGAATGACCACGGTGGCGTTTTCCAAGCGTGCCCCGGTGCCGGTCAGCACCGTGGCACCCGTGATCGCCACCGGTTCAGAGGGATAGGGCGCGTAGCTGCTGGGAAAGGGATTGGGATCAATGGCCCGCGCCGCGCCGGTTCCTTCGCCAAGGACCGTTTCCCGCTCCAACACCAGCGGAAAAACGTTCGGGGCGAATTCATCGCCATGATCGTGCCCGTCATCAAGGGAATGGGCCTTCCCCTCGCCATGGGCATGATGCTGGGCCGCCCGGTCCAGCGCCTCGATGTCCGCATCGCTCATGGCCAGGGCTGGAGCCGTCCAAACCCCGGCCGCCAGCGCCGCGCTCACGAACGCCAGACGTAGGCGTTTCGGATATGTCATGTGATGTCCCCAGTCCGTGTTCCAGGTCCCTCAAAAAAACCGCAAGCTAGTGTGACTGCCGGGCCGCGGCTTGCGCAAGGGTGTAGATCCCGCGCCCTCAAACTGAGACCGTCTCTGGATCATCCGCCCGCTCTGCTCAAGATCGGCATTGCACGGACCCGTGTTGGATAATGAGCCACCAGCTTGACCTGAACACAGGGGTGGTTCCAGCGAAAACCGCCCCGCCCCCTCCGTCGGCTCATCACCGCGCGTCCTGAAGGGGTCATTGCGGTGCCGCTGAAACAGTTACCGTCTCGCGCACGCAGGGGCGTTCGCGAGGCACGGTGTCACCGACAATCGTCTGAGGATTGTAACGGTGAACCTGAAACGTCTCGATGACGGCCGAATTGAAGATCTCATTCGAGCTCTCAATAATCCGGACGCCATACACAAGGCCTATTTCATCAATGACATATTCGATTGTGACGGCACCACTCAGCCCTTGCCGGTACACTGCGGGCGGAAAGCGCGGCGATCCGGCGAAAACCGGCTCTGGGTCGGCTTCGGCCCAGTCTCCCGCCCCGGCTGCTGGACATTCGCCACGATCCGTTGGGGTGTCCACCGGCTCACGCGCTTCCTGAATGCAGGTCGTCAGGACACGCCTCCCGGTGACACGCCCGCGTGAGACCCACTGCTCCGCATAAAGACGGGCTTGGCACTGACACATCAGACTCCACGAAACAGCCGAATGGGTCTGCATCAACTGGCGCGCGCATTCGGAGCGGAACCAGCCTTGCGCCGTTTCGCGATTGCGACACGCTGCGACAGCATCGTCTCTCTCGACCGTGCCTGACCGGGTCGGGGGCGGCACAAACGAGTCTGCCGCGCGAGCCTGAATGGCCGCTTCACCGGCCGGGGTTATGGAAAAGTCTTCTGCGCAATAGCGGGCTTGGTTACGCCGAAACTCCAGGGTGGCCTGTCGCCGCTCCCGGCGGGAAAGGGTTTCTGGGCGCGGCATGGACCGCCTCTCAGATCCCGATTGATTGGCGCAGACCGTCTCCAGAAGAGACGCGTAATCGGCGACGATACCGTCCAGGCTGGTTTGCGCCCGCCAGGTCTCCACTTCTGCTGCACGCACTCGTGCCGCGGTCTCGGCAAAGCAATCGCAATCATAGAGACGGCTGGATTGGGGCCCTTGCGCGCAGGCCTCTCGAAGCGCGCCCACATCGGTAAATTCAACCGGCAGGTCCGCCCGTACCGACGTGACAAGCCCCATTGTCAGACACGCGACCAAGGCCGCCAGTCGCAGACCTGTGAGATGTCCAAACATCATCGTCCCCCCGGGTTCAAACGCCAAAGTTTGACCGCGTTTTCACCAGCCGACAACAAATGGGGGGTGGTACCGCCTCCCTGGATTGAACAGGGGACCTCTAGATCCACAATCTAGCGCTCTAACCAACTGAGCTAAGGCGGCACGGAGTTTGGGAGGCCCGCGCGGCGGGGCCTGGACAGGACGCGCACGCTAACGGCTCCGGCGGCGGATTTCAACTGCCCTTGCGGGAGCCTGCCCACAGGCGTTAGGTCAGGCGCAGACACGCCCCTTCACGACCGGGAGACAGGACTATGGGCATCAACACGCCGTCTGACGAGGCGGGCACCGTGCAAATCGGCCCCACAGATGAAGGCATGGTGCGCCTCTTCGTCAGCTCATCAACGGTCGAGCTGCCGCTCGATTTCGAGCCGGAAGAAGCAGAGGAAATTGCAGACGAGTTGCGAGCCGCCGCCATGGCGGCCCGCGAAACCGGCCCAAAACGCTGACCAGGCAGCGCGCTTATTCCGCCCCGACGCGCAGGCCCCCGAAAGCGGCCGCCAAACGGCTATGCTGATCCTGGATGCTGGTGGACGCCTCCTCACGGGCGGCTTGGGCGCGGCGATACATGAGATCGTCGAGCCGGTCGACCCGGTCATACAGGCTTTCCGACCGCGTCAGCAGATCGAGCAGGGTATCGGGCAGCTCATCCACCGCTTCCAGCGGGACGCCACGGCAAATTTCCTGGGCGCCAAGACGATACTTCTCTTGTGCGGCTTCATCGGCGGTCATTTCGCCTTCGCGAATGGCCTTTTGCACCAGCAGCCAGGACGCCACCTGCATCAGCCGCGTGGTCAGGCGCATGCTTTCGCCTGCATAGGCCAGCGCGGCTTTGCGCGACAGGCGCTTGGATTCTTCCCGGCCGGGGCCGTCTAGGTAAGACGCTGTTTCCTCCACCATCGCCATGCCATCGGTGAAGGTGCGCTCAAACAGTTCCGATTGGGCGAAATCACTCACGGCGGCGGTCCAGTCGGCGGCGGAAGACGTGGTCGATTGAATTGCGTCGAAGGTGCTCATGCTGCTCTGTCCCGAAGGCCCCATTTGATCCATCACTGGTCAGGGACGTAGCAAGGCGCAGGCCAAGGCGGGGCGGGCGTGCTTCGGGACACTGTCCCGCCCCTGTCAGGACCCTCCCCCAAAGGAGAGCGTCCCGTTGATCGCATTAGCGCCCGCCGAACACCGCTTCGGCCTGTTGGCGGGCGCCGGCCTTGCCGTCCAGCATGGCTCGGCACCGCTCGATTTCAGCACTGAGTAAAGTGATCCGCTCCGCCAGCTCGTCTTCCGACAGCAGCGACAAGTCGTCCTTCAGCGGGTGCACCGCCGTTTGTCCCCGGGCGGGTCTGGGCATCTCGCCGTCGATTTCCATGGCGGCCCTCCTTCCGTTACCGCATGACCCAAGACATCATGCACGACCCAGTGTGTGACCTGACCGCACGGACTGCAAGCAACCCTGTGGACACGCAGAAGGAGTACCCATGGCTGATCTGCCGGAGACCATGACCGCCATTGAAATCGCCGAGCCCGGCGGGCCAGACGTCTTGCGCCCTGTCTCGCGCCCCCTGCCCCGGCCCGGTCTGGGACAGGTGCTGATCCGGACTGAGGCGGCGGGTGTCAATCGGGGGGACATTGTGCAGCGCATGGGCTTTTACCCCCCGCCCAAGGGCGCCTCCGACATTCCGGGCCTGGAAGTCGTCGGCACCATCGTTGCGCAGGGTCCCGGCGTCAGTGGCTGGACCATGGGCGAGCGGCTCGGCGCCATCGTGCCCGGCGGCGGCTATGCCGATTATTGC
Source organism: uncultured Alphaproteobacteria bacterium (assembly GCA_964625525.1). Taxonomy (GTDB): domain Bacteria; phylum Pseudomonadota; class Alphaproteobacteria; order JAJFIK01; family JAJFIK01; genus CAZVEE01. The sequence goes on from CAZVEE010000015.1 coordinate 36,878, forward strand.
CTGGTCGATGCGGACACGGCCCTGCCCATTCCCGCCGGTCTCAGCCCGGCCCAAGCCGCGACCTTGCCCGAAACGGTCATGACCGTCTGGACCAATGTCTTCGAGCGCGGCCGTCTCCAGGCCGGTGAACGCGTCCTCATTCACGGCGGATCCAGCGGCATCGGCGTCAGCGCTATCCAAATGGCTTCAAGCTTGGGGGCGCGGGTCTTCACCACCGCCGGCAGTGCCGAGAAATGCCGTATCTGCACCGAGTTGGGGGCCGAACGCGCCATCAACTATCGCGAAGAGGACTTCGTCGCAGTGGTCAAAGAGCTGACGGATGGCGCCGGCGTTGATGTGATCCTGGACATGGTCGGCGGCGCCTATGTGGAGCGCAATCTGGCGGCGCTGGCCCTCGAAGGCCGGCTCGTCAACATCGCCTTCCAGCAAGGCTCTAACGTGACGCTCAATCTGATGCCGGTGATGCTTAAGCGCCTGACGCTGACCGGCTCCACCTTGCGCGCCCGCTCCGTGGAGGAAAAGGCCCGCATCGCCGAGGCCGTCCGCAAGACCATCTGGCCGCTGGTGGAGGCGGGCCGCGTGCGCCCAATCCTTGACAGCACCTTTCCGCTCAGCCAGGCCGGGGCCGCCCAGGCCCGCATGGAATCGAGCCAGCATGTGGGCAAGATTGTCTTACTGCCCGAGCACGGATCGTGATCACGGGATTTGAAAATCCATTTCAATCCCCGGTGGATGCGCCTATATATAGGCAGATTTCCATGACACGGTCGGCGACATGGAAGGCGTGGGGTGCCACCCCCACGCTTGCGTGACAGCTTTTGTGCACTCGAATTTTGGGTGCACTCGAATTTTGGGTGCACTCGAGTTTTGTGCCGTCGTGCGCCCAGCAGACCGACCGTCAGGACCAGACGAAAAGCACAACTAGAGGACTCCATGGCCAAGCCGCTGATGCCCAAAGCCACCGCCGTGTGGCTCGTCGATAACACCGCGCTGACCTTTGAGCAGATTGCCGACTATTGCGGCCTGCATTCCCTGGAAGTCAAAGGCATCGCCGATGGCGACGTCGCACAAGGAATCAAAGGCCTCGACCCGGTCGCGAACGGGCAGGTCACCCGCGAGGAACTGGAAAAAGCCGAAGCCGATCCGGAGTACCGGATGAAAGTGGCCACGGCGCGCGTGAACATTCCCGAGCCCAAGCGCAAGGGCCCACGCTACACGCCGGTGTCACGCCGGCAGGACCGCCCCGATGCTATTTTTTGGCTGCTGCGCCACCATTCCGAGCTGAGCGATCCGCAGATTTCCAAGCTCATCGGCACGACCAAACCGACGATTACCTCGGTGCGCGAGCGCACGCACTGGAACGCGGCCAATCTGAAGCCGGTGGATCCGGTGACGCTGGGTCTGTGCAGCCAATTGGAGCTGGACGCGGCGGTGCAGATCGCGGCGGAGAAACGCGCCAAGGACCCGTCCTACCAGGCGGCTGTGCAGGAAGGCGAGGACGCGCTGCGCCCCATCGAAGAAACGCTGGGCACCGAGGATGTGTTTGGGACGGGTGACGTGCCCGGCGCCACTCTAACCGAAGAACAGGCGCCCACCTTCCAGACCGGCTTTGAGAACGAGGCCAACCCAGACGGACCGCGCGGAGACAACGCGGAAGTCGATCACGACCCGCTGCGCCGCCAGGTCTTCGGCGACTAAGGACACAACAGATGCAGCGGCCGGTCATTCCGTCTGCGTCTGTTTCTCCACCGTGTAATTCAGCGGCAACCGTCCGCCATCGGCATAAATGCACTGGCCTGTGATATAGCTGGCTTCCCGCGACGCCAGAAACTCGGCGATGGCGGCGATTTCGTCCGCCTCGCCCAAGCGCCCCAGCGGTGTGCGATCAAGCACATCTTTGCGCAGTTCCGGATCCATCACCACCGGCTTCATAATGTCCGTATTGATACTGCCCGGACCGATGGCGTTGACGCGGATTCCATGCTTGGCCAACGCCAGCGCCGTCACGCGCGTGAGCTGGTTGATCGCGCCCTTTGAGACCGAATAGGCCATCTGATCCGCCGCCGAAATAATGGCATTGATCGACGACATGTTGATGATTGAGTAAGGCTTGCGATCGGCACCGCGCGCCGCGCCGCCCTCCAGTTCAATCTGCGTGATCATCTGGCGCGCCACTGCCTGGCTCATCAGGAACGGGCCGGTGACATTGGTGCGCATCACCGCGTCGAACTCCCCTTCCTCCAGACTCAGAAAATCTTTACCCGCTAGAATCGCCGCATTGTTGATCAGCGTATCCACCCGATCAAACGTGTCGAGCGTGGTGGCGAGCAGATTGTGGATGTCGAGCTTTTCCGTCACGTCGCAATGGACGAACAGACCATTGGCCTTTAACTCATCCTGAGCACTAGCGCCGGCCGCGTCATCCACATCGGCAATCACGACCTTGCAGCCGTTTTTCGCAAAACGCCGCGCACACGCCAGCCCAATGCCCCGCGCGCCGCCGGTCACGATCACCACACTCGCCATCAACTGCTCCTGACTACCCGCCCCTCACTCAGGCGCCGAGGATGACGGAGGCAACGCCCCTGTCAAGACCCCGCCCCCCCGCGCGCGCCGCCTTGCCGCTGCGGAAAGCGTTGACTACCCTGGGGACAACTCACTCTATCGGCTCGGCGACCTTAGGAGAGGCATGATGGCAAGCCCCTATGACCGCGACTTGGACAAATGCGCCGCGAATTATCAGCCCCTCAATCCGGTCGGTTTTCTGGACCGATCGGCCAGCGTCTATCCGAACCGCACGGCCATCATTCATGGGAGCCTGCGGCGCGACTATCAGACGTTCTACCGCCGCTGCCGCCAGCTTGCGGGCGCCCTGGCGCGGGCCGGGATCGGCCGGGGCGATACGGTCTCGGTGCTGGCACCGAACATCCCGGCGGTCCTCGAAGCCCATTACGGCGTGCCCATGGCCGGGGGTGTACTGAACACATTGAACATTCGTCTTGATGCCGCCGCCATCGCTTTCATTCTCGACCATGGCGAAGCGAAGGTCCTGCTGGTGGATCGGGAATTTTCAGCGCTGGCCAATGACGCCCTGACGCTTGCCAAGGCCAAACCCATCGTCATCGATATCGACGATCCGGAATATGACGGCCCGGGTGTGCGCATCGGCGCCCAGGATTACGAGGCGTTCCTGGCCACGGGCAACCCGGATTTCACACCTGTTCAGCCAACAGATGAATGGGATGCTATTGCGCTGAACTACACCTCGGGCACCACCGGCAATCCCAAAGGCGTCGTCTATCACTATCGCGGCGCCTTTTTGTTGGCGATGGGCACCCTGATCACCGCCGGCATGGGGCAACATCCCGTCTATCTGTGGACGCTGCCCATGTTCCATTGCAACGGTTGGTGTTTCACCTGGTCCTTAAGTGCGGTGGCCGGCACCCATGTGTGTTTGCGCCGCGTGGAGGCCGCAGCGATTTTCGCGGCCGCCGCAGACCATGGCGTGACCCATATGTGCGGCGCGCCCATTGTCATGGGCATGCTGATCAATGCCGATGACAGCGTGCGCCAGGCATTGCCCGGCACGGTCGAGTTCTATACCGCGGCCGCCCCGCCGCCACCGGCGGTGATCGCGGATATGGAAGCCCAGGGCTTTCGCATCACCCATCTCTACGGCCTGACCGAGACTTACGGCCCATCGGTGATCAATTCCTGGCACGAGGAATGGAACGCTCTGCCCGCGGCTGAACAGGCCGCCGTCAAAGCGCGCCAGGGCGTGCGCTATCCGGTGCTGGAAGAGCTGAGCGTGCGCAACCCCAAAACCATGGACGAAGTGCCCAAGGACGGGCAGACCATCGGCGAGGTGATGTTTCGCGGCAATGTGGTGATGAAAGGCTATCTCAAGAACCCGGACGCGACCCGCGAGGCTTTCGCCCAGGGCTGGTTTCATTCCGGGGATCTGGGCGTCTGGCATGAGGATGGCTATGTGCAGCTTAAGGACCGCTCCAAGGACATCATCATCTCGGGCGGCGAGAACATCTCTTCCATTGAGGTGGAGGACGCGCTCTATCGCCATCCCGCCGTGGCCGAGGCCGCCGTCGTTGCCAAGCAGGACGAGAAATGGGGTGAAACCCCGGTGGCCTTCATCGCCCTGAAGCCCGGCTTCGAAGAAACCACGGCGCAGGACATCATCGCCTTCTGCCGCGAGAATCTCGCGCACTACAAATGCCCCCGCTATGTGGTCTTCACCGAGTTGCCCAAGACCTCCACCGGCAAGATCCAGAAGTTCAAACTGCGCGATGACGCGGAAACGCTCTGACCCTGCCCCGATCTGGATCGCCGGATACAAAAGGACCGCATCGCGGGGAGGACACGGTGGCCAAACACGTGGTCTCTACGTCGATGCGGTCCAGCCACCACAAGGGCGGCATCCGAAAGTCTCTCGGGGTTGTGAGAGGATCATACAGAAATCCCGCCCAGCTGCAAGTGCGAATGACTTGCATTAGTGACATGAGCACAGCCCTATCCGCGACCGATTTTTAGTGACGACCGATTTTGCTCGCCCCCCGCACGACAGCCAGCGGACCCCGCTCTCTTCCGCATGCGGAAGAGGAGCTGTGACAGGAGGGCCCTGACAACACAGGACCGGCATCAAAGGGTTCAAGCGCCCCAAGCCAGGCACCCCAAGCCACATGTCAAATGCCACGTTCCGCATGTCAGGGATCGCCACCACACCGGTGGGGGCCCACGCCCATAATGGGACGCACACGAATAAGCCGGCAAGGCTTGCGCGAATAGGACCCTCACCAATGATCAGGCTTGGGGGCGTCTGTGGACGAGACGGCCGAAGGCCGTTCCCACGGGCTCGAAGGCTGTTCCCGTGGGATGGATCGACACAAAAAGATCCATTGGAGAGACCAAACAGACCAGACCGCCGGGAGAGGCGGATCGCCGCGCCTACTGGAGCTTTGCGCGGCACTGCTCCATTTCTTCCTTCAATCGGAGCTTTTGTTTCTTAAGTTCAGTGAGCTTGAGGGGATCGATGCTGGGATGAAGCCGTTCAGCCTGGAGTTGCTCGTCAACCTTGCGGTGCTTTTCGCCGAGTTCCTTCAGATGCGATTCAAGAGCCATTCCGAACCTCCGTGCGATGGAAACGATAGTAAAGCACTCCGTAATCGGCTTGTCAGGGGAAAAGTGGTGCTGCATTGCGAAAACCCCACCGCCAGCCTAACAATCCGCCACGATAGGGGTTGCGAATGAACGAAACGAAAAGACTCATCGTCGGCATCACCGGCGCCTCGGGCATCATCTATGGCGTGCGCATGCTGGACATGCTGCGGGCGCTGAATGTGGAGACACATCTGGTGATCTCCCGAGCCGCGGAAATGACGTTGGCCTATGAAACCGAGTACTCAGCCAAGGATCTGGACGCACTCGCCCATACCCGCTATCCGATTGGTGATGTGGGCGCGGCCATTTCATCCGGGTCCTTTCCTACTTCAGGTATGGTGATTGTGCCCTGCTCTATCAAGTCCATGTCGGAGATCGCCACGGGCGTCACCTCCAATCTGCTCACGCGAGCCGCCGATGTGGTGCTGAAAGAACGCCGCCGGCTGGTGCTTGCCGTGCGCGAGACACCGTTTCACACCGGCCATCTGCGAACCATGACGGCGCTGTCGGAAATGGGCGCGGTGATTGCGCCACCGATTCCAGGGTTTTACACCCGCCCGGAAACCATCGGTGCCCTGATCGACCAGTCAGTCGGGCGGCTCCTGGATTTGTTCGGCTTTGACGCTCCCCAGACCTTGCGTTGGGGCGAGGATGTGCTGCCGGGCAAGGCGAGCAAATCCTGATGAGCGATAGCACCGACGGAGACGCGTTCTGGACCTGGGCCCTTGACGCTTATGCCCGCCCCAACGCCACCGAAATCGCCCTGGCGCTGCAAGATCTTTATGGCGCCAGCGTCGTCATGGTGCTCGCCTGCTGCTGGGCGGCGACGCGCGGGCTGTCTTTGAGCCAAGAAACGCTCGCCCATCTCGATGCCCAGGAGGCCCCCTGGCGGAGCGATGTGACCGAGCCCCTGCGCGCGCTGCGCCGGGACCTCAAACCCCTCGCCGCCGCCGACCCCGCCTTTACCGCCCTGCGTGACGCGATCAAGCAAGCAGAACTGGAAGCGGAGCGGCTTGAAATTCAGAGCCTGGGCACGGCCATTGCGGCGCTCGACAACGGTCACAAGATCTCCGAATCGACGCCGAAAGATCTGGCAGATCATAATCTGCGACACTACCTCCGGCACATCGCGGCACCGCCAGCAGCGACCGAAAAAGCCATACGGCTCCTTAACGCCGTGTTCGGAAAGGTTGGCTAGTCTTTGAAATAGTTGCCGAAACGCCACTTTTGCGTTAGGCACGAATCCCAACGTCTGAGTGCCACCATTTGGGTTAGCGTCGATGATCCTTGACGAAGAAAAAGGCCTGCGTGATCGCCTTTCCACCTTAAAGCGCGAACACCGTCACCTGGACGATGCGATCTTTGGCCTGGCGGATGGTGTATCCGCCGATCAACTGCAGATGCAGCGCATGAAAAAGCAGAAGCTGGCGCTGCGCGATGAGATCAGCCGCCTGGAAGACGAGCTCTATCCCGACATCATCGCTTGAGCGCTCTCTAACACGCTCACGCTGGCGATGCCTCGCGCCGCCGCTTTCCGCACCATCGCGGATACAGACGGCGGCGCGAATCCGTCCTACAATGGCACATCATTTTCAGAGCGGACCGATTCTGGATCCGCCGTCCTTCCGTGCCCTTGAAAGCGTCGGACCGCATGTCAGCCCTTCCGCCCCAGTCTTCAGCAGCCGCCGACCCGTCTTCAGCCGCCGCCGACGTGGCCATCATTATGGGCAGTCAGTCCGACTGGCCGACCATGCGCCATGGCGCCCAAGTGCTGGATGAGCTGAAAGTCTCGCAAGCGGCCCGCATCGTGTCGGCACACCGCACGCCGGACCGGCTCGTCGCCTTTGCTAAAGGCGCGCGGGAGGCAGGCTTTAAGGTCATTATCGCAGGCGCCGGCGGCGCCGCCCATCTGCCGGGCATGGTCGCGGCCATGACCAGCCTGCCGGTGCTCGGCGTGCCCGTACAATCAAAGACTCTCAGCGGCCTCGACAGCCTCCTGTCTATTGCCCAGATGCCCGGCGGTATTCCCGTCGGCACGCTCGCCATCGGGACGGCGGGCGCGAAGAATGCGGGGCTGATGGCGGCGGCGATCCTGGCGGTGACCGATGCGGATTTGGCGGCTCGGCTTGATGCCTGGCGGGCCCGCCAGAGCGCAGCCATTGCCGAAGAGCCCGTTGATGAGACCCCAGACAGCGCCCCGGGCGGGGCCAGCCCCGTGGAGGCCAGACCATGACCGTTCGGGCATCCCTGAAAGAACGCAAGCCCGTCGCCCCCCTGGCGCCCGGAGCCACAATCGGCATTCTCGGCGGCGGCCAATTGGGCCGCATGCTGATCATGGCGGCTGCCCGGCTTGGCTTATCGACCCATGTCTATTGTACCGAAGCCGATGCGCCGGCGGCGCAGTTGGCCGCCACCGTGACCCATGCCGCCTTTGATGACGAGGCGGCCTTGCGCGCCTTTGCCGACGCCACCGATGTGGTGACGTATGAATTTGAAAATGTGCCGTTCGAAACGGTGGCCTTCCTGGCGGAGATCGCCGCCGTGCGTCCAGGTCCGCGGGCGCTCAAAGTGGCCCAGGATCGCTTGCAGGAAAAGACGTTCCTGAATGGTATCAACATCCCCACCACCCATTTCGCCCCGGTGAACAATGGCGGCGAGCTTGTGACCGCGCTTCAAAAAATGGGCGTGCCCAGTGTGCTGAAGACACGTCGCATGGGCTATGACGGCAAGGGCCAAGTGGTGCTGGAGGATATGAGCGACCGGGAAAACGCCTGGGACACGGTGGGGCGGGCCGCGTCCATTCTGGAAGTCCATGTGCCCTTCTTGCGTGAGGTTTCGGTGATCGCCGCCCGCAGCGCCCATGGCGATGTGGCCTGTTACGACGTGACCGAGAACATCCATCGCGGACATGTGCTGCGCCGCTCTCTGGCGCCGGCCCGGGTCAATGACGCGACCGAGCGGCGGGCGCGGGGCATGGCCTCTCAGATTGTCACCGCCCTCGACTATATCGGCGTCATGGGCATCGAATTGTTCGAGCTTGAAGACGGCAGCCTTCTGGTGAACGAAATCGCCCCGCGCGTGCACAATTCCGGTCACTGGACCCTGGATGCCTGCGCCGTCAGCCAATTCGAGCAGCATATCCGCGCTGTTGCGGGCTGGCCGCTCGGCTCCACGGGCCGGCACTCCGATGCGGTGATGGAGAATATTCTGGGCGCGGAAGCGGACAATTGGGGTAACTACTTGGAGCATCCGGACTCCGCCCTTCACCTCTACGGTAAGCGGGAAGCGCGCGAGGGCCGGAAAATGGGCCATGTCACCCGGTTGTTTCCCCTCGGCAGACTGCCTGATCTCTAAAAACTTTGCGTATTTCGCGAGTTTTGCAGTCTTGTATTCAACCGTTAGTCTGGTCTACACCCGCCCCTCCCCGCTATAACACCACCATACTCGACCCCATATCGACGTTCATGCAGCGTTAAACTGCGATCAGCCAACACAAGCTGATACAGAACGTTGAAAGGTGATGTGGCGCGATGCTGAGTAAGCCCCTTCTGACCGTCCACGAGACGGCCGAGCAGTTGAAGGTCAAGGACAGCACCGTCCGGGCGTGGATCCGCGAAAAAAAGCTACGGGCCATCAAATTTGGTCGGGAATGGCGCATCGCGGTCATCGACCTTGAGCAGTTCCTGAACGATCACGCCAATAAGTGACTCACCGTCTCATGCTTGGGTAGCGCAGCGTGGCCAGCATGGCGAGAGGATCCGGCAGGCGATCCACCGCTCCGAGAACCTGCGCTTTGACCGTTTCAAACGCCATCACATCACCGATGCGCCGGTCCAGAAAAGCCCATGTCTGTGCGGCGCCCTCGGACGGGTCTTCAAACCAGACCAGCACCGTCGCGCCATAGACCCCCGAGAGGATCCCGCGTTTGGTGTAGTAGTTGAAATCGGCGGAGCGATCGCCGATGGCCCGCCAGATCCGGTCGGCGGTGCGGCCGATCTGATAGGCCCCGGTGGGCGCCTGGAGGGGGCTCGCCAGATACTGGGCCGCGCGGTGAGCGGCCGCCTTATACGGCGCCATCACCTCGATGCGTGTGCGCACCGCATGGGTGACCCGATCCCGAATACGCATGGCGCTCAGGTCGTCCTGCCCCAGCCGCGCGGCCATGGCCTCATCGCCCTGCACCGCCAGCAGATCGAGCAAGTCCGGGACCCCCTTGGGAAAGGCCCGCAACTGCACGGCCCGTTCCAGGCCCGCTTCGGCCGTGGCCCGGCGCAGACCGTCCACGCTCCACCCGTCAAAAGCCGCCAGATCCACCGCCCGCTCCAGAATCGCTGCGCGTGCCGCGTCCAGATCCGTCACGCCGCTCTCGCTCATGCGCTCTCTCCGTTCCGGGCTTGATGATGGGCCCATTCGCTTTCAAAGGTCAGGCTGGCCATGTCCCGCATGCGGTCGAGATAGAGGATGCCGTCCAGGTGGTCACATTCATGCTGCACCACGCGGGCGTGCAGGCCCGTGGCCTCCCGCTCCAACCGCTCGCCGTCCAGCGTGATACCGCGATATAAGATGTAATCATGCCGGAGGACTCTTCCGCGCAATCCAGGAATGGACAAACAGCCCTCCCAATCCTCGGCCATCGTGTCCGACAGCGGCTCGATTTCCGGGTTAAGCAGCACGGTCAACGGCGCAGACGCCAATGGGACGTCACCGGCCCGGGCGGGTGGCGCGTGAAAGACGATCAGGCGCAGCCCCTCATAGACTTGCGGCGCGGCAAGCCCGATGCCCGGCGCGTCCTTCATGGTCTCGATCATGGCGGCAGCGAGCGTTCGCACGGCGGCACTGACCGGCACTGAGACCGCCTCGGCCCGGCGGCGCAGCACCGGATGGCCCATACGGGTGATTTTCAATAGGGTCATGGGTCTTCGATACCGCGGGTCGTGGGGACCATGCCAGGGGGATCTGCCCTGGCGCGACATATGGACAAGAGCGCGCCGTCCGGCTATACCTTTGGGAACCGAAGCGCCATGGGTTCTTCGGATTTTTGCGTTATGACGAAATCGATCATGAAGAGTCGGTTTCGACCAGCGCCGCCACCAAAACGGCATGAGCCGAAGGGGTATGAGCGGTTATTCGAGGAGGCACCGTGCAGATTTTCGTCCGCGACAATAATGTCGATCAGGCGCTCCGGGCGCTCAAGAAGAAGATGCAACGCGAAGGCATTTTTCGCGAAATGAAATTGCGCAACTATTACGAAAAACCCTCTGAAAAGCGTGCCCGCGAAAAAGCCGAGGCTGTCCGCCGCGCTCGCAAGCTGGCGCGTAAGCGCGCTCAGCGCGAAGGTTTGCTGCGTTAAGGTCGCCGCTCTGGACGCTACGACCTGAGATTTCCTCAGGTCGCGCCACTCCTCTTGCGAACACCACCCATCTTGCGAGACCATCGCCACGGTCGGTGTCATGCGGGGATCCCGTCCCGCTGACATAGCCGTCTTGCGTGCAAGCAGTCTTGCGTTCGAGCTTTGTTGATGTTCGAGCTTTGTTGA
>CAZVEE010000015.1:47685-52972 GCA_964625525.1 uncultured Alphaproteobacteria bacterium
GTTCGAGCTTTGTTGATGTTCGAGCTTTGTTGACTGGGCGCCGAACGCCTTGTCAGACGACTCTCGTGTAAAAATCGACGCTCAATTGGCGTTCAGCGAGAGCCACAGGCGCAGCAAGTGGCGCTTGCGCGCGGGATCAGGATGGTCTTCATAAGCCGTTCGCGCATGCAGTGTGACATGGTTCGATAAGACCTGTATGTCGCCCTGGCGAAACTCCATATCCAGATAAAGTCCATCCTGGGCGCCAAACTCTTCATACAAATCAAGCAGAGTAGCCTGCTCAGAGCTTGGCACCGCTTCGCCGCCATGACGGGCGACCGACCGGAAGTAATCGCCGTGGTAGAAGGTGCGCAGAGTGGTCCCGTCAAAGGCACAAGGCGGGATCATGCCATAGGCTTTTTCGCCTGGGCGCTCCTCACCACGCCGATCGATTGCGAAAGGTTCAAAAAGGTGGGGCACCAATTCCGGTGCCCGCTTCCAGATTTCATTGAAAACCGTCACTGAGCTAATAATCCGGCTACGCCCACCACTCAACGCCGGCTGGAGACACAAAAGCCCCACAACGTCGGCCCCATCGCAATGATAGCGAATATCATCACGCCCCCGATAAGCGCGGCGCGTTTCCGATGGTCCGGCTTCAGCGTAATCCTTCACATGACCCAAAAGCTCCCCTTGCGGATTTTGTGCCCCCGGAGCACCAAGATGATGCCCAAGTCCCCAATAGGCATAGGTGGCAAGCTGTGGGCCCCAGTCCTCAATGGGAAGCCCGCGGACCAGTAGAAAGCCCCGCCCATGCATCAGCTCCCGGCGCCATGCGGCAACCTTGTCGGCCAGATTGGGCAGTAGAAACTTGGTTCGGTCCACCTGATCCAGTTCCAGCCCCCGTGACAGAGCAGCGCGGCCCGCGGTTTCAAGTTCCCACAAATCATCCGGTGTTAAGACCACCGTCCACTCCCCAGGCCGTGCGGCAAGGGTCTCTCCGTCCCACGCGGCCGCAGCACGCACCGGCCCCGTGGGCACGTGATCATGGGGCCGCAGAAAATAGTGGACCAACTGCTCTTCAAAAGACCGAACAGCCTGGCTCATCGCGCCACCTCCAAAAGATCTATTTTCTATAATCTCAATCTTACAATAGCAGAGCAGTTGCCCATGCTGACGCTCGCAAAACTCGGCCCACGCTTTTGAGATGAGCAGCACAAAGGCAGTAAAGCCCTCCTCGAACAGGTTCAAAGAAAACCAGATCATGGAAACGGCTCTAAGGGCCATCGAACATCGTTGGGGGGGGCGAAAAGCAGTGTCATGCGACCCAGTGAACGGAGGCCCCCAAAGGTCGTTCCAAAAAAAACACCTTATACGGACGTATAGTCAGTCGTGATCTCCAACGCCTGGCGATGCCGGTGACGGCGGCGATAGACATAGGCGCAGAAGCGGGCCGTCAAGAAGGTCTGCCAGCCGGCATCGAGGATCACCGAGTCCGTCCAGCGCACACGCGCTCCGTCGGGTTGCACCGACAAAGTGTGATCCCAGCGACGGATGGACGGATTGGACTCCCGGCTTTGAATGATGCGTGCCGGCTGATCGAGCCGCTCCACATGGATCACATGCCCGGTCATGGTGATCAGCCCTCAGAAGGTCACGTCGACCGTAAGTGTTTGCCCTTCTTCGGCGGCCTGATCTGGCAAACCGCGATATTCCGCGAGCCCGGCCATGGCCTCGCGCAACTCGGCGAACTGCATGGCCTGGGCAAAGATCGCGTCCGCGTCACCCTCATAAAACGCTGTGACAGTGACGCGCGTGGCCATGTTCTGCCTGCCAATGATCAATCGTCGAGCGGTTTCGCAAGGGGATAGGACGCCGCCTTGCCAATGCCCATGACCGGCGTACCGTGATCACGGAAGCCTGCCATTTTGAAGAACTTATGCGCCGTCGTGGTGCTGCTGGCGGTCAAGGTGGAGATGCCCCGCGCCCGTGCCTCCGCCTCCAGGCTTATGAGCAGCGCTTTGCTCACCCCCCGGAACCGCGCTTCCGGCGCCACATAGAGCAGTGTCACTTCCCCGCTCGCCGAGAGCGCCCCAAGCCCCACCAGCCGATCCCGGTGATGGGCGAGCTTGATGGCGTAGGCTGGGCTGATGATCCACAGGCGCACATGCACCGGTGTCTTGTTGGACAGCCAATCGGCCAAGGTCGCCGGATCATTGTCGTGGTCGCGCTCGCAGAGTTGGGTGATCGACGCCCGCATGACGTCACAGGCGTCTACCGCGTCCTCGGGGCGCGCGTCGCGAATGGAAAGAGCCAGGGCCGAAGGCGAGACTTGCATGGCAACTCACTCATACACAAACGGACCAGAGACACACGGACGCACGCGCCACGACCCGGCGCCGATCAGGTGTCTTGCGAACGCATCAGCCGGATCACCTCGCCGAAACGGGGTGCCTGACCAGTGCGCAGAATGCTGTTGCGGAACAATCGCCCCATCAACCACAAGATCAGCCCGGCAAACAAGACCATCATCACGGCCGTGCCGATCAGCTCGAACAGGGACGGCCCCGCCGACACCCGCATCATCATCACGAAAGGTGAATAGACCGGAACCCAGGACAGAATGACCGCAATAGTACCGTTGGGATCGCGCGGAATGAACCACAACACCGCGAAGGGCATGACCAGAAAGATCATCAAGGGCGCCAGATAGGATTGGGCGTCGCTGAGCGAGTTGCACAGCGAGCCGACCCCGAGAAACACCGCGCCGATGGTGAGATAGGCGATGAAGAAGTAGAACAGGAAAAAATACAGCATATTGGTGGAGATCAGCGCGTCGATCACCGGCTGGGCAATTTGCGAGACATCCCCCGGCGCCAGCATGACCACCGCCACGGTCCCGCCGACGAAAATCGACAAGGTGGTCAGGCCCAGGCCCAACACACCGATCAGCTTGCCCAGCATCAACTCTTCCACGCGCACGGAAGAGAGCAATATTTCAACAATTTTGTTGGATTTTTCCTCGACCACATTGGTGAGCAGGATATTCGCCACCATGATGATCGCCGCCCACAACATGTAAGCAAGCCCAAAGGGAATGAAGGCGATGAGCCGGTCGGTCACATCGACCTCGCCGCCCGCTTCCGTCTTGCGTGGGTCGAACACGTCCACATTGACCCGCATGCGCCGGACATCGGCCACGATCTCGGCATCGATGCCCCGGCGATCGAATTCCTGGGTCCGCAGGGCCGTATTCAGAGCATTGAGCACCGTCGTGCGCAGCGCCGTATCGGAGATGTTGGTGCTCCAATACTGGATCTGCGGCGTGGTCCAGTCGGCACTGGCCAGCCCGTCCGGGATCAGGAAGGCGGCGAACAACTCCTGCCCCCCCTCGTCGGTTTCGATGAGACGGTTGCCACGCAGATAGGGTGACAGCGCCTCGGCGATATCCTCGAAAGTCGCCCGCGGATCCACCGAGGCCGGCGCATCGACGCGCACATTGAGCCGGCGCGGTGCCTCAAACGCGGGCACGCCCTCGCGCTGATACGGCTCGACCGCTGCCAAGGCGGCCTCAAGGCCGCCAGCCTCGCGGAATGCTGCGACCTGATCTGTACTGACGCTGGTGCGGGTGTAGATGTCGGGCAGCGCGTCCTCTTTCAAAGCCTCGGAGCGGACTGTGGCGCGCACATGCAGGGTAAAGGCCTGCACCACCTGGCGCTGATATTGGCTCTCGAGGGCCTCATCAATCAGCGGGGTCACATCGCCACTGCGATCCACCACCACGAAATGGCGCACGGGCACAGAATTCTCGAGCAGATAAGGCACGCTCACCCCGAAACCCAGAGCAAGCGGGAACATGAGCACTCCGAACCAGAAGCCCCAGGTCATGATGTACTGGTGATATTCGCGCCAGGCGATCAGCAGTGCCGCTCTCATGGCCGGGTCTCCTGCATTTGCTCCGGACCGGCCACGGCCTCGGGGCCCACGAGATGAACAAAGACGTCGTGCAGCGTTGGGTCCGACTGGTCCAGATGGGACAGCCGAATGCGTGCATCGAAACAGGCTTTGAGAATGGTCTGGGGATCCGCCCCCTGGCGCAGCACCACGTCCCAGCGGTCCGGGTGATCCGGATCACCGGCGGGCACCAGGGTCTCCACCGCATCGAGCCCACGCAACGGCGCCACGTCGTCCGGCGTTTCCAGGCGCACTTTGCGAGGGATCACCGCCCGCGCTTCCTCCAACGTGCCCAGAAACGCCTGTCGCCCCCGGGCGATCAGCAGAAGCTTATCGCACAGGCGCTCGGCGTGCTGCATCACATGCGTGGAAAAGATGACCGTGCGCCCCTCGGCTTTGAGCTCCAGGATCAGCTCTTCAAGGGCGATCTGGTTCACCGGATCCAGACCGGAAAAGGGTTCATCCAGAATAACAAGGTCCGGCTCGTGCACGATGGCCGAAAGCACCTGAACCTTTTGCGCCATCCCGCGCGAGAGCGCCTCGATCTTGGAGTCCGCGAACGGCGACAGACCAAACCGCTCCAAAAGTGCCACCGCCCGCCGGCGCGCCTCGCCGTGCCACAAGCCTTTAAGCTTGCCGAAATAGGTGATTGCCTGTGTCGCGGTCATTTTCTTGTAAAGGCCGCGCTCTTCGGGCAGATAGCCAATCCGGTGACGCACGCTGACGGCGCTGTCGGCGTCGAGCACCCGCAACCGGCCCGCGCTGGGCTGGATAATGTCCAGGATCATGCGCAGAGTAGAGGTCTTGCCGGCCCCATTGGGACCGAGAAAGCCGAAGATTGAGCCCTTTTCGACCGTGAAGCTCAAGCGATCGACCGCGATGAAGTCCCCGTATCGGCGGGTCACTTCATCCAGTTCCACAACCGTCTGCCCCACGCGCGCCCCCAATCCTGACCCAAATCCAAGACGCGCATGATGGCCAGGAGGCACCGCCAGGGCAACCTTTTGTCCCGTTTCGTGCCGCCTTTGCCCAACAAAAACACGCCATGACCTTTGACAAGCCCCCCACCAGCCGCTCCGCCACCTCCCGCCCCCTGACCCCGAGCCACACCGCCCCCCAGGCAAACCGGCGCGCCCAGGTGCGCCGGTTCGGCGTCATCGGGGCGACCGCGCTGTTCGGCGGGATCGTGTTCCACGGCACCACGGTGGCGCTGCCCAAGATCTTCGAGGTGCGCCTCGCCCAGGAGGTCACGGACCTGTCGACGGTGGGCCTTCTGGTGTCGCTGGTGTTCGCCGTCGCGGCGATCGCCCAGATCGTCATCGGGCACGTGCTGGAGCGGCTCGGTGCACGCCCG
>CAZVEE010000016.1:0-50689 GCA_964625525.1 uncultured Alphaproteobacteria bacterium
AGAGCAGCAGCTTCCCAAGCTGACGACGAGGGTTCGATTCCCTTCACCCGCTCCATGCACGCCGATTGATTTGGGTGGCAGTAGGGCTGAGGACGGGTCGTGATCATCTCCCATCGGCATCGCTTTATCTTCATCAAAACCGGTAAAACCGCGGGCACCAGCCTGGAAGTGGCGCTGAGTAAAATCTGCGGTCCAAACGACGTGTGTACGCCGCTGGGCAAGCGGTTGACGGGCCAGTCGTCGCGTCCTGGTGAGGAGGAGCTGGTGCCGCGGAACTGGCAAGGTGTGTTTTGGCCGGCCATGGGCTTCTCGGTCCCGTGGGAACGGACGCAGCGCGAACTGAAAGATGCGTTCCGGGGGCGGAAGTTCTTCAATCATATGAGTGCGGAGCAAGTGCGCGACCGGGTCGGGACGCGCATTTGGAACAGCTACTATAAGTTCTGTTTTGAACGGAACCCCTGGGACAAGGCCGTCTCTGCATTCAATTGGGAGCGCACACGCCTTGATGTACCGCGGGACTTCCGCCGCTGGTTGGAGGTGCGCAAACCACCAAGCCAGGTCGGCCGCTATTCCATCGATGGCGCAATCGCCATGGACTTCATCGGCTTGTTCGAGCGGCTGGAAGATGATTTTCAGGCCGTGCTGCGCTCGGTCGGCGTGACCGACATGCCGGCTCTGCCGCGCACCAAGTCCGGCTTCCGCGACGATCGCAGCTATCGCGAATACTACGATGACGAGACACGCGAGATCGTTGCACGCCGGTGTCATCAGGAAATCGCGCTGTTCGGTTACGAATTCTAGGGCACCTTCAGGAAAAGTGTGTGCAGTTTTCCGGCCAAAACGCGCGCCAAACCAACGACTGAGAACTGCGTTATGACACTGGCGGTCCTGATGTTTGAGCGCCACCCCATCGGGCGCGTCACCGTGCACCGCCTCCTGCGGAATCCTGGCCTGGACCTTATCGTGATCCGTGAGTGCTCAGAGATGGCGGCAAAGCGGAGCGGATTCCAAGACGCCTGCCTGGGGCCAGAGCGCCGCATTCCGTTCAATGAGTATGCTGAACAGAGCGCGCGCGTGACGTCAGTCGTTGTTGATAATCACAATAGCGAAGAGACAATCGCCCTCTTAACTGAATCCTCCGTGGGCGGTGTCTTCCTGGCGACGACCCGCATCCTCAAGGATCATGTCCTGGCGGCGATACCATGCCCTGTCTTTAACGTTCATCCTGGTTTGCTGCCTGATGTGCCGGGCAGTTTCCCCCTCATCTGGTCCATTGAGAAGAACGTGCCTCTGGGGTGTACCAGCCATATCGCCACCGCGGACTTAGATGCCGGCCCGATGATTGAGCGCCGTTTTCTAGACGTCACTCAAGACGATGATTTGGGGGGGCTTGTCCTGAAGTCCGCCAATCTGGCGGCGGAGATGTTTGAGCATATCGCCCTGTCTCTCATTGCCGGTCGTCCGCTTCCCACACATGCGCAAACACTGCTGTCCGAGCCCTATCGCTGGCCATCCGATGAGGTCATCGCACGAGCAGTCGCGAAGTTGGAAAGCGGTGTCTATTACGAGGCTGTCTATGGACGCGACTCCAGTGCCCCGTGATCATCGTGGATGCGGGCCTCAAGCGTGAGCCATGCACGTGATACAAAAAGCCCGGCCAAAGGCCGGGCTTCTGGTGTTTCAGAAGGGGCTGCCCAGAGGGCCGTCGGTTATTGTTCGATAACCAATTCCATTTCTTCTGTATCCGTCCCGGTATTGGCGATAACCGGATTGATGCGGAAGGGCTTGCGCTCTTCACTGGCCGGCGCCACGTCGTAGCCAAGCGCCAGGAAGATTTCCGCGTAGTTCGGTTCGAAGTCGACCATTTTCTCGTGGGCTTCGCGAGAGACGCCGCGCTCGGACCAATTGGCCTGACGCATGTCGAACCGATCGGAACGGTTGCGGGCCACAATGGACAAGCGCGCCAAATCCACCGGATCGGCCGTGGCCGGACCAAAGCGATACATAATCGTCCGTTCCAGCAGCATTTCCGACTTCGACATATTGTCGAATGCGACAACCGTCCCTTTGAGTTGATTGGGCGTGAGCGCTGCCCGGTTGGCCCCCTCCAGATACAGGGTCCGGATGCGGCGGTTCTGGCCGGCTTTCGGAGCTGGCTTGCCTTCAACCTCAAACAGGGTCCAAAGCGCGGCCTTAAGCTCGCGCGCCTCGGCCTTAAAGTCGCGAGCCTGGGGCTCGGGATCGGGTTTCAGGCTCTGCAGACCTTCGAGCAGCGGATCATTGAAGATCGCTTCCATGGCCGCCTTGCCCGTGTAGTCCGCGAGCGCAGGCAAGCGCGTGCCGGTGGTCTGTTCGGCTTCATCACTGGCGCGCTGGGCGAACTCTTCGCTGTCTTCCACGAACTTGCTCAGCAAGGTGACGATCTCGTCGCTGCTGGTCGCATCCAAACTGTTCAGGAAGCCGCGCAGGTCGCTCTTGTTTGTGTGCGCTTCCCAACGAGCCCGCCAATGACGCAGGATCTGTTCCAACCCCTTAAAGGCCAGTACGGCCGGGAAAGTGTCCTGCAATTTCAAAGACGGATCCTGCGGCCCAAACAGGAAGACATATGAGTCGAACCCCTGGTCCAGCAGATAACCGCGATAATAGTCTTCGTAACGTTGCTTATAGACAGCAGAGCCCGCGGTCATGTTGGAGTACCAAGCCTCGAAATACTCCACTTCCACCGGGCCGCGTTGGTCCCCATTGCGGACCACGAAAACACCGCGTTTGAAGTACGGATTGTCGTAAATGAAGCTCTGGTACACAGCGCCAGAGAAGGGTTGATCCTTGCCTGCCTCATCTTTTTCGAACAGTTTAATCGGGTCATCCTGACCCGTGGCGATGCGCAAGGCGTGATAGAGCATATCGCCACCGCCAGCTGCCTTATACACAAGGCTCTGTACAATCTTCGGCTTGGCCACGAGCCAGTTCACCGGAACCGGGCTTTTTAGCAGCCCGGAACTCTGGAAGAAGTCGTAAACCAACTTTAAGCGCGTCCCCTTGGGGACTTCCACGTAGTAAGACGCGTTATCGTCTTGGCGCGCGAGTTTCTCAAGTTCTCGGGCGAGAGACAGGCCGCTGGATGACCGTCTTAACTCACGCAAATCATGGGCACTGGCTTTGTAACTCTTCTGGGCCTCGGCGCGAGCTTCCTTGGACAGGGTTTTGTCGTGCGCGCGGGCCCGCTGCGCTTTGACGTCATCATCGTAATATTTGTAAGCCAGCGAAACGAGCCCGTCGAACGTGTAGAAGCCTTCCTGCTCAATCGCCCGCAGAGCTTTGCGCAGTTCTTCACGCTTGGTGACGGCTTCGGCCCGCACGAACGACGTGCCGGCCCGCTCGCGGCGCAGGCGCCAGCGCTCCACCCATCTCATCCAGCCGAACAGGAAGAAGAAGATCTCCAGCAGGCCCTCGCCAAAGCTCCCGAGCCGGCTGTCCTGTTCAAACTCCGCGTGGCGCTTCGCCGACTGGGCCTTGGCCGCGCCCTTGCCTTGCGACGATGATGTGAACCAGTTTCTCATGTGCTGAGCCGCCCTTTCTGGTGGGCTGGTCCTCTCGTCATCGACACCAAACCCCGCCCAACGGGTGGCGCGACGCACGTCGCCCCATTAACCCTATCGTGTCATAGTCTATCGCATCCTGGCCTCGGGCCAAGTCTTTAGACACGGGCAGTGCGGGAGAGGATGAAATTAAGCACTCGGTGCGGCATTCCGGTGACGCTTAACGCGCGCTTTACGTGCAATTGCCCGTCAAAAACGGCCTGTTTTGACACCCATCAAATTAACCGCGTGCACCACCATCAGCAGCGCGACGACCGAAGCGATAATCATGATGCTCGTCCACGGGACCAGCGAGACCTCGCCGAACGGGCGGTCACGCTCGTCCTGGTAGCGGGCGAAGGCTACCACAGCCATGGCGGCCACGAAAATGCCGATGGTGGGTGTCCAGCCCATAGTGTCCCCAGTGCCGCGTTTTGCCCCGTTGCTGCATTTGGCCCCGTTGCCGCGGTTGGCCCTGGCGGCGTCAGTCGGGATCGACGCTCACCAGCTCCACATCATGGCCCCACAGCCGGCGCACATGGCCCAAACTTGCCTGCCGCCCTTGTTCGCTCAACGGAATGCCCCGATGGCGGATATGGTGCAGCACCAGCCGCCTGTCACCCCGCAAATTCGCCTCGACCACCTGGATGTTCGGCTCCAGCTGACCGATGTCGTACATCTGCGCCAGATGGGTGCGCACAGCGCGATAGCCCGCTTCGTCGTGAATGGCGGCCACCCGGTAGAAGGGCTCATCGTCCTGATCGGTGAGGGCGAAAAGGCCGAACTCGCGGATCAGTTTCGGGCTGAGATATTGCAGGATGAAACTCTCGTCGCGGAAATTGGCCCAGGCATAGCGCAGCGCCGCGCGCCAGTCGCTTCCTGCCAGATCCGGAAACCAGTCGCGGGCCTCCGGTGTCGGATCTTCGCAGATGCGCCGGATGTCTTGCATCATGGCAAAGCCCAGCGCGTAAGGGTTGAAGCCGCGATAGCGCCGGTCGTCGAATTCCGGCTGGAACACCACGCCGGTGTGGGAGTGCATGAACTCCATCATGGCGCCCTCGGTGATCCGCCCGCGGTCATAAAGTGCGTTCATGATGTAATGGTGCACGAAAGTGGCGCAGCCCTCGTTCATCACTTTGGTCTGCTTCTGGGGATAAAAGTATTGCGCGATATTGCGCACGATACGGAGCAATTCCCGCTGCCAAGGGCGCAGAATAGGGCTGTGCTTTTCCAAGAAATAGAGGAGATTTTCCTCCGGCAACTGCATCCGCTGGCGGTCTTCGGCGGCGAGTTCATCAAGCTCCGGCACGTCGCTGTCGGGCACATTGCGCAGTGGCTCGTCCACGGCCGGTAGGGTGCGCCACAGGTCATTAAACGTGGATTGATCATGGGCGAGGCGGCGCTTGACCTTTTCCAGGCGCTGTTCATCCGACAGGCGGGCGGGGCGGGCGTAGCGGAAGACACCCTGATCCATCAGCGCGTGGGCCGCGTCGACGATCTCCTCCACTGCGTCAATGCCGTACTCTTCCTCGCAGCGCGAGATATAGGATTTGGCGAAGTTCAGATAGTCGAGAATGGCTTCGGCATCTGTCCACTGACGGAACAGATAGTTATTCTTGAAGAAGTGATTGTGCCCCATGGCCGCATGCGCCATCACCAGCGCCTGCATGGTCATGGTGTTTTCTTCCATCAGGAAGTTGATGCAGGGATTGGAGTTGATGACAATCTCATAGGCCAGCGCGGTGTAACCCTTTTGATACATCATCTGTTCGCGGGCGAAGATCTTGCCGAACGACCAGTGGGAGTACATCAGGGGCATGCCGTGGGCGGAATAGGCATCGAGCATCTGCTCGCTAGAGATGATCTCGATCTGGTTGGGGTACAGATCAAGGCCCAGATCATTGAGCGCGATGTCCTCAATGGCGTCATAGGTGTGCTTTAGAAGCTCGAAATCCCATTCGGAATCCGAAAACAGCAGCGATGATTGGGCGGCCGCGCTCATGCACTCTCCCTCGCCTTGGCGCCGGTGGCGAACAGTTCCCGGAAGACGGGGAAAATGTCCTGGGGGCTGGCGATGCGTTTGGTGGCGAAATGGGGCCAGGCTTTGCGCACTTCGCGATAGGCGCGCCAGAGTTCGGCCCCGGACTCCTCGTCTGCGAAGATTTCCATCTCTCGCTCATCAAGGATTTCGATATAGGCGTAGTAGCGCACCAGCGGCAGAATATCCGTATTCAGCATATCCACGCAGCGTGCCGCATCGCCCGACTGGGTGTACCCGTCCGACGCCTGAGCCACATAGATGTTCCAATCACTGGGGGCATAGCGGTCTTGCCAGACCCGTTTCATCTCGTCGAGCGCGGTGGAGACGATGGTGCCGCCCGATTGGCGGGAGTAGAAAAAGGTCTCCTCGTCCACTTCCTGCGCTTCATGGGTGTGCCGAATAAATACGACATCCAGGCGTTCATAGCGGCGCTTGAGGAATAGGTGCAAGAGCATGAAAAAGCGCTTGGCCAGGTCTTTCTCCCGCTCACCCATGGAACCCGAGACGTCCATCAGGCAAAACATCACTGCACGGCTGATGGGCACGGCCTGTTGCTCAAAGGCGTTGTAGCGCACATCGATGGGATCGATGAAAGGGATCCAGCGCCGCCGTGCCTCAAGCTCTTCCAGCTTGGTGATGAGGGCTTTGCGTTCCTCGTGGTCGGCTTCGCTGGGCTCGGCTTTGGCTTCGAGTTCAAAAAGGCGAGTCTTCAGCGCGTCAAGGTCATCCGCCTGCGGCCGTTTGAGCGCGATGCGCCGTCCGTAGGCCTGGCGCATGGTGCGCAACAGGTTAATCTGGCTCGGATTGCCCGTGTTGGTCACGCCCGCCCGCCGCCACGCGGTTTCGGTCAAATCCTGGAACGTGGTCTTTTCCAGATTGGGCAGGGCCAGGTCCTCAAAGAACATATCGAGGATTTCGTCCTGAGTCAGCGTAAATTGGAAGGCGTCTTCGCCGTCGCCGTTGTCTGAGGCCTCTTTGCCGCCCCCGCCCTGGCCGGAGCGAGGTTTGCGGATGCGGTCACCGGCGGTGAAATCCTTGTTGCCCGGATGCACGATGCTGCGGTCGCCGCCGCTGGTGCCCAGGCGGAAGCGCGGCTCTTTCGTCCCCTTGGCGGGGATGGAGATCTTCTGGTTACGGTCGAAATCACCGACCGCGCGGTCCTTGAGGGACTGCTGCACCGCCTCCTTGATCTCCGCGCGAGCCCGGCGCAGAAAGCGTTGGCGGTTCGCCAAGCTCTTGCCCTTCGGGTTCAGCCGGCGGTCGATAAAATGGATGGCCATAAAGCTCTCTTTCCCCTGGGAAGTCCCCGGCGGGTGAGGGCCGCGCCTTCAGTCTACGAGAGGCGCGCCCCTATGCTGATGATCCTTACCCTGCTTTATTCACGCGCATATACCACTCGACGAGGCGGCGCACCTGACGCTGGGTGTAGCCGCGGGACAGCATTCGCGCCACGAATTCGTTGTGTTTGGTCTGCGTTTCGCTGTCTTTCTTCGATTCAAAACTGATCACCGGCAGCAGGTCTTCTACTTGGGTGAACATGCGTTTTTCGATCACGGTGCGCAGTTTCTCATAGGAGGTCCAGCCCGGGTTCTTGCCGCCGTGATGGGCGCGGGCGCGCAGGGCGAATTTGACCACCTCGTTGCGGAAGTCCTTCGGGTTCGCGATGCCGGCTGGTTTCTCGATCTTGGAGAGCTCCTGGTTCAGGGTTTCCCGATCGAGCAACTGGCCCGTGTCCGGATCCTTGTAATCCTGGTCTTCGATCCAGGCATCGGCATAGGAGATGTAGCGGTCGAACAGATTTTGTCCGTACTCGCCATAGGATTCCAGATAGGCCTTTTGGATCTCCTTGCCGATGAACTCCGCATAGCGTGGGGCCAGGTCCGCTTTGATGAATTCGATCTGGCGTTTCTCCAGATCCTCAGGGAACTGTTCGCGGCGCAGGGCCTGCTCCAGAATGTACATCAGGTGCACCGGGTCGGCGGCCACTTCATCCGTATCATAATTGAACGTTTCCGACAAAACCTTGAAGGCAAAGCGGGTGGAGATGCCGTTCATGCCTTCGTCGATGCCGGCGGCGTCGCGGTACTCTTGTACGGATTTTGCCTTGGGATCGGTGTCCTTCAGTTTCTCCCCGTCATAGACACGCATTTTCGAATAGAGCGTGGAGTTGTCATGCTCTTTCAGGCGCGTCATGACCGAGAAGCGGGCCAACATTTTCAAGGTTTCCGGCGCACACGGCACATCGCCCAGCGCACTGTCGCGCAATAGCTTTTCATAGATCTTCGTTTCTTCCGTCACGCGCAGGCAGTACGGCACATTGACGACACAGATACGATCCAGGAAGGCTTCGTTGTTCTTATTGGCCTTAAACAGCGACCATTCCGCCTCGTTGGAGTGGGCCAGGATCACGCCGTGAAAGGGAATGGGGCCCAAAGCTTCCGTTCCCGCATAATTGCCTTCCTGTGTGGCCGTCAGCAGCGGGTGCAGCACCTTGATGGGTGCCTTGAACATTTCCACGAATTCCAACATGCCTTGATTGGCGCGACACAGGCCGCCAGAGAAGGAATACGCATCGGGATCATTCTGGGCATAATGCTCCAGTTTGCGAATGTCCACTTTCCCCACCAGGGTGGAGATATCCTGGTTGTTCTCGTCACCCGGCTCGGTTTTGGCGATGCCGATTTGTTTCAGTTTGGAGGGATAGAGGCGCACCACCTCGAATTTGGAGATGTCCCCACCGAATTCATCCAGGCGTTTCACCGCCCACGGAGAAATGATGCCGGTCAGGCGCCGGTGTTCGATCCCGTATTTCTCGTTCAGGGCATCGGCCATGGGGCCGTCGGGCTGGAACAAGCCCAGCGGTGATTCAAACACCGGGCTAATCTGGTCGCCGGCCTTGAGGACATAGACAGGGTGGACTTCCATCAACTCCTTCAGACGCTCCGCCAGGGAGGACTTGCCGCCGCCCACCGGGCCCAGCAGGTACACAATCTGACGGCGCTCTTCCAGACCTTGGGCGGCATGGGTGAAATAGCCCACGATGCGCTCAATCGTGTCTTCCATGCCAAAGAAGTTTCGGAAGGAAGGATACACCTTGATCGTCCGGTTAAAGAAAATCCGGGACAGGCGGGTGTCCTTTGACGTGTCGATATAGTCCGGCTCGCCAATGGCCTTGATCATGCGCTCTGCGGCGGTGGCGTAGAGCATGGAGTCGTCGCGGGCGGCGAGCAGGTAATCGCGCAGGCTCATGGCCTCCTGCTTTTCGCGCGTGTAGGCTTCGGAGAAGAGTTCGAAAACGTCCTGGTTCGTCATGCCTTGATCCACCTGCTAATCCGCGTTGCGCCCCGTGGCCCGCGTCGATGCCGCCCTTGCGGATGGTTCATCTTGCGGGCTGCCCGTGTGCCGAGCCCTGTCTACCCTTGCCTGCCAGTTTTAGTCTGGCGTCATTGTCCACCCCTGTCTGGCCACGCCGCTTTTTCCGTGTGCCGCACAGTCGCACAGCCACCTTAGTCTTCGCGTGGTTAATGGCTTGAAAATGGCAGGACCCGGAACACGCCGGTTTCCAATTGCCGCAGGCCCCTGGCGGCCCCGGTCACAAGATTGTGCATCATGATCCGCAGACCAATGCACTGTGGTGGGTGCAGTCGCGCCTCGGTGTGAGTGCGCTCCACTTACAGGGTCTGGAGGTATGAGAGCGTGATGTGCGGACCGAGCTAAACCATCGCCGGCGGAGAGGGCCGAACCAGCGGAGAAATAATCTTTCTCGAACGCTGTCCAAGGATGGGCCAAAGGGTCACGCACTCCTTTCATTTGTTATTTTTAGAATAGCACAGGCTACAGCCTCTGTCTTCACTCAATTGTAATACTCAGCGTGCGGCATTCAAGCGGACCAACCGCGATTCTCCGTCTTCGCTGCTCGATGACCCGTCCTGGCACAGTCTTTTGATCACTTCGTCACAGTTCCGCGACGGCCCCAAAGGGGCCTGATTCTGGCACGGCATTCGCCTCAATCAGGCGTAGCTATGGGACTTGGGACGAGGCGTGGATCAAAGCGGGATGGCCAATAGGGCCCTCGACAAGACCGGACACGAATCGTTCCCCTCCAGCGCATTTTCCCGTGCGCGTGAAGACAGATGAGGCACTGGGCGATGATGGTCATTCGCAGAGCGCGCGCAGGCGACGCAACCGCAATGGGAACGCTATATGTGCGGGTGTGGCAGCACGCCTTTCCGGCGCTTGTCCCTCACGATGTCCTCCTGGCCATGTGTCCGGCGGAAGCGGCGCGGCGCTGGCACGTCTCGCTCGCGGCCTCTGGCGCCCAGCGCGGCGTTTATGTGGCACAAGGGGCACGGGGCGGCCTGTTGGGCATGGGCAGTTTCGGGCCGAGCCGGGACAAGGGCCTGGGCTACACCGGCGAGGTTTTCACGCTCTATGTGGACGGCGATCACGAGGGGCAGGGAATTGGCCGGGTGCTGATGGCCACCTTGTTTGCGGGCCTGCTGGATAGCGGCGCAGGCGACGCGGTGAGCTGGACCATGGCGCACAACCACAACCGGTTCTTCTTCGAAGCGCTCGGCGGGCGTGTGGTGGGGCGTAAACTTGGCCGCGTTGCGGGAATGCCTGTTCCTCTGGTGGCCTATGGCTGGCCTGACTTGGCTGCCACTTTGGACAGGCTGGAGCGCTCCGGGGCGCTCAGCCAGCCTTTTGTGCTCCGCCCAGAGCCCGGCGCGCCGGATCAGGCGGATCGCGCCTGATCGTTTATCCGCCCGAGAGCATGGCGGGGGTGGTGAAATCAGTCAGTCGGCCGGTGCCTTCGGCGACGCCGGCCCAGTCATCCACCGTAAAGGTGAGCGCGGCAAGCGACGCGGTGGGCATGGCGGCCGGCACGGCCGTCTCACTCGCCTGCGGGTCCGCCAGCAGGGTCAGACAGTCTTCCAGCCCCGCATTGTGCCCAATCACCAATGCCGCCACATGGCCGCCGGTAATCTCCTGCACCCGTCCGATCAATGTGCCGGCATCGGCCAGATAGAGGCCGTCCTCGATATGGGTCGGCACTGTCAAACCGACATAAGGCTTGATGAGTGACAGGGTCTCCAGCGTGCGCCGGGCCGATGAGCACAGGATCACATCTGGCCGATACCCGCACGCCTCCATATGCGCCCCGACAAGCGGCGCCGCCCGCAGGCCGCGCGGGTTCAACGGGCGGTCATAATCCTCCAGGGTCGGGTCATGCCAGGAGGATTTGGCGTGGCGCATCAGATACAGCGTTCGCATGGACGTCTCCGGGCGCAGGACTCACCCTTTCAAGATCGCGATTCCCGGGCGCTGTGACAATGTCCGCGCCCGTTGAAATCTCCGTGTTGTTTAGGTGCGGAACGGCAGGGTCAGCGTGCGCCACAGACTGTCGGCCCGGGCCCCGCGCACATCGTGCTGTCCCAGCTCCATGGCCGCATGGCCGCCGCGCGGCTCGTCTTGATACGTGTCAAACAGGCGGTCCCACACGCTGAAGCAGAAGCTGAAGTTGCAGTTGTATTCCTCAGGGCGCACGGAGTGATGCACGCGGTGCATATCCGGCGTCACCAGCACCCGGCGCAGGGTCCGTTCCATGGCCGCAGGCATGCTGACATTCCCGTGATTGAACATGGCCGTGCCGTTGCGGAGCACTTCAAACACGAGGACCGTCACGGGTGCGGCGCCGAGCAGGACAACCACACAGGTCTTGAAGGCAACAGTCAGACCGATCTCGAAAGGGTGGACGCGCAACGCCGTCGTCACATCCACGTCGCGATCGGTGTGATGGGCCTTATGAAGGCGCCATAGCAGCGGCACCGCATGCAGCGCCCGGTGCAAACCGTAAAGGGCCAGATCAAGCGCCAATACCCCCAGGACGATATCGGCCCAAAGGGGCAGGCTGAGGGCATTAAACAGGCCCCAGCCCAGTCCCTCAGCCGTGA
The DNA here is from genome assembly GCA_964625525.1 of uncultured Alphaproteobacteria bacterium. Classification (GTDB taxonomy): domain Bacteria; phylum Pseudomonadota; class Alphaproteobacteria; order JAJFIK01; family JAJFIK01; genus CAZVEE01. The sequence continues at coordinate 11,574 of CAZVEE010000016.1, forward strand.
TCGCCGCTGAAAACGCCACGATGGGGAACGCCAGGCGCACAAGGACGGTCCCGATCACCAGGATCAGAAGATTGGTGGGCCAGCGCGTTGTGCGCCCGGTGCCGGCCGTGCGGCGGGGCGCGCTCGCTTCCCACAACACCATGAGGGCGAGAGCCAGCAGAAACACCGCGAATTGCAGTGCTGCCTCATGCTCAAGGATCGACAGGCTCACAGGGTCATGTGCCGGGCCCGGGCGCTGCGCTCGATCGCGCCCGCATAGAGCCTGTCAATGCCGAGAGTGTGGCGGATCAACTCCAGCACCCGAAGTTCTTCCTGACCCACGCGTTCATCGGCGGTGGCGACATCGACCGCAATGGCATAGGCGGTCTCATGCAGCTTTTGCGGCAGGGCTTCTTTGGCTAAGCCCAGCACGGCTTGCAAGCCACCGTCTTCTTCCATGATCGATCCGCATTCCTCGGCGACCTGCACCAAGCGTTCGGAGTCGAAATCGCGGAAGATGGGGAATTTCGTGACAATCTCGCCAATGGTGCGCAGTTCACGATCGCTCATACCGCCATCGGCGGCGGACACGACAACCATGAGATAGATGAGCGCGGAGTGGTGGCTGATGGTCTGGGTCATGGGCGATCCTCGCAAAACCGGCCCTTTTGAACGGGCCGGCATAAAGCGGCCGGGGGGAGGGCCGCGATGGCGTCAATCTCGGCGCGACCCTAGGCAATCGCCTGGGGCCGGGCAAGGGGGCCGCGCGCCGCATGGGCGTCGCTGTCCTCTGTCTTCAGAAAATGGGACACGATGGATACGGCTTCACTAAGGCCGATCCGCTCCACTGTCACGCCCGGCGGAAAAGCGCCAGTGAGGCGCGTGGGCAAGCGCGGGTCCAGCAACACGAACACACCGCGATCTTGCGGCCCCCGCACGAGCCGTCCGAAGGCTTGTTTCAGGCGCAGCCGGGTCAGCGCGTCATCATAGGTGCGGGCGCCGAAATGGGCGCGTCGGGCCTTGTGCAGCAAATCCGGCCGGGGCCAGGGGACTCGGTCGAACACAATAAGCCGCAGGGAGCGCCCGGGCACGTCCACGCCGTCGCGCACCGCATCGGTACCGAGCAAGCAGGCGTCTTCCTCGGCGCGGAAAATGTCCACCAGCGTGCCAATATCCATGGCATCCACATGCTGGGCGTAGAGGGGCAGGCCCGCCGCTTCGATCGGATCGGCGATGCGCTCATGCACAGCGCGCAGGCGTTGGATCGCGGTGAACAGGCCAAGGCCGCCGCCGCCCGCCGCCTTGAACAGTTCCCGATAGGCACTGGCCAACTGGTCCATGGAGGCCTGGCTGAGATCGCGCACCACGAGTACCCGGGTCTGGGCGGCGTAATCGAAGGGCGAGGCGATGCGGGTGCGGCTGACCAGACGGTCGGGCAGGTGACGGGCGCCGGTGCGGATATCGGCGCTGTCCCAGTCCTCGGGTGTCGCGTCTGTCGGCTCGGCCGCAGTTTCTGGGCGCGGAGCATCGTCGCGCAAGGTCGCCGAGGTCACCAGCACCCCATGGGCCGGGCGCACGACCGCGCGCGTGAACGCCTCCATCGGGTCCACATAGCGCCGGTGCATGGCCACATCCACGACCCGTCCGGCAATACGCTCCAAGGCAAACCAGTCTACGAAACTGTCCGGAGTATCGCTCGACAGGGCGCGCAGCATGGCCTGCCAGGATGGGATCATCAGCAGGGCGCGCCGGTCGAGGCCCCGGGTCACCGCTTCGATACGCAGGCGGGTCGGCGTCTCCAGCGTTTCCGCCTCATCATTGAGGCGCTCGCGCAGGCCCGTGGAGAGACCCGCCAGCGCGGCGGCGAGGGTATCAAGGGCTGTGGCCAGGCGCGCTGCGGCCGGGAGAATATCCTCTGCCAGCGGATGGACGGCACATTCCAGGCCGAAGCGCGGTGAGTCAGGCTTGTCGGCGCGGGCCTCCACATGCCGGCGCAACAATGCGAAGAACCCTTCCGCCGCACCGCGCGGCGCTCCCTCGCCCTGGCGAGTGGCCCAGCCCTCGGCCGGTAGGTCGCGGGCGGCTTCCAGAGCGGCATGCAGATGGCTTTCCGTGTCGTCCGTCGTCAGATCGCCCACCCGGTCCGGCAGGCCACGGGCGCGGCGCTGACCGCGCGCTTCCGTCCCCCGGACCCAGCGGCGCAACTCCGCCGCTTCACCAGCACTCAGACAGGCGCCGAAAGCCGCGTCGGCGGCATCGAACAAGTGATGCCCCTCATCGAAAATCAAACGCAAGCGGCGCTCCGGCCCCAGACCATCCTCGTCGTCCGCGCGCGCGGCGGCAAGCCCCTGATCGAGGGCTGCTTGATGCATCACCAGCGCATGATTGGCGATCACCAAATGGGCATGGCGGGCCTTGCGGGTCGCCTTTTCGATGGTGCATTTGCGATAATGCGGGCAGGCGGCATAAATGCATTCACCGCGCCGGTCCGTCAGGCCCTGGGCGCCACTGGCCCCGCGGGTGCCGTGGATCAGGCCGGGAGGCGCCAGCCAGGCCGGGAAGTCGCCGCCCACCATGTCGCCGTCACGGCTTGCGAGCAGCCAACGGGCCACGAGGCCCAGACTCACCGGGTCCTCACCGCTTTGGCCGACGCCGGAGACCGCGCGCTTGGCCGCATCCTCGAAATTCAGCAGGCAGAGATAATTCTCCCGTCCCTTGCGGATGACGGCGCGGCGCGTCTTGTCGAGCGGGTCTGGATAGAGGGTTTCCAGTTCCTGGTCGATCTGGCGTTGCAGATTTTTGGTGTATGTGGAGATCCATACCCCGGGGCCGTTTTTCTCTGCCCACAGACTGGCCGGTGCGATATAGCCCAGTGTTTTACCGATCCCGGTGCCGGCCTCGGCCAGGGCCACATGGGGCTCGTCCGGCACATCTCGCGGGGCGAACGCGGCCGTCGCGGCGGCCACATAGCGGTCCTGGCCCGGGCGCAAGGATCGCGCGTCGCCCAGCAGACGGTCAAGCCGGGCTTGGGCGTCCTCGGGCGCCACGGGATCGCTGCTGCGCCCGCCCTGGGGGGCGCGGTCTTCCCATTCGGGCATGCGCTCCCACACATTGAGGCCGCCCAGCATCAGGCGCGCGGGTTCCGCCTGGAGCGCGGCCATCACGAAGCGGGCCCAGGACCAGCCGCGCGCGCCCATGGTCTGCGCCAGCGCCGCCGCCTCGTGCCGGTTGGGATAATCGCGATGCCCCAGCTCCGCCAACAGGGCGTGGGCGCAGGCGACGAGCGCGACCGCCTCATCCTCGGGTGTGTCGGGCGTTTCCTGTTCCAGCGCCTCGGCCAAGCCCCGCGCCGTCGGCAGGCAGAAACGGGCCGGCCGGACAAAGGCAAAGAGTTCAGTCAAATCGAACAGATCGGCACGCCGGGCGGGCCGGGGGCGACCCAGCCGCTGGGCCAGAAAGCCCGCATGGCAGACCACCAGTGCCTCACGATCAAGCACGCCGCGCGCTTCCAGCCGCGTCAAGTCACGCACTTCCCCGTCTGGCGAGACGAGCACAGCACGCCCACCCGCCAGCGCCAGGGCACCGGCCTCAGGCAACCCCGGTGCGGCCGCGGCGGTCAGGGAGTGGTTCGCGTAAGGAAGATCAGAATCGGCGGTCATGGCCATTAGTCTACACCCATTCGGCCCGCGAATCGCACCAAGATCATTGCGCCGCTCGCCCTCACCGGGTGCTTTATAGTATAAAGCAGCGGATCCAGCCTCCCGCCGTCCAGGAGACCCCTTGATGACCAGCGCTTCATCCCGCGACTCTTTCCCCATTTCGGATGCCCTGAAGGGGGCCGCCGACGCCGCCAAGGCGTGGCCGTTTGAGGAGGCGCGCAAACTGGTGAAACGGTGGGAGAACCGGGGCGCGGCGGGGCCCGTGCTGTTCGAAACGGGCTATGGCCCTTCGGGGCTGCCGCATATTGGCACTTTCGGAGAAGTGGCGCGCACGACCATGGTGCGCCATGCCTTTTGCGTGCTGCGCCCCGAGGTGGACACGCGCTTGGTGGTGTTCTCCGACGATATGGACGGCTTGCGCAAAGTCCCTGGCAACCTGCCCCAGCAGGACATGCTGGCCGAACACCTGCACAAGCCAGTGTCGCGCATTCCCGACCCCTTCGGCACCCATGAGAGCTTTGCGGCCCATAACAATGCTCGCCTGCGCGGCTTTCTGGACCAGTTCGGCTTTGATTACGAGTTCGTCAGCGCCACGGATTGCTACACGTCTGGCCGCTTCGATGATGCGTTGCGCCGGGTGCTGGAATGCTATGACAAGGTGATCGGCATCATCCTGCCCACATTGGGTGAGGAGCGCCAGCGCACCTATTCGCCCTTTCTGCCCGTCTGCCCAAAGACTGGTCAGGTGCTGCAAGTGCCGGTCGTGGAGCGCGACGTGGCCGCGGGTACCATTGTGTATGAAGAGCCTGACGGATCCCGTACAGAAGTTCCGGTAACCGGCGGGGCCTGCAAGCTGCAATGGAAGGCGGACTGGGCCATGCGCTGGTATGCGCTTAGCGTCGATTATGAGATGGCTGGCAAGGATCTGATCGACTCTGTCACCTTGTCCTCCAAGATCGTCAAGGCGTTGGGCGGCGAACCGCCGGAAGGCTTCATCTATGAATTGTTCCTGGACGAACAGGGGACGAAGATTTCCAAGTCCAAGGGCAACGGCCTGACCATCGAGGAATGGCTGCGCTACGCCTCGCCCGAGAGCCTGTCTCAATACATGTTCCAAAAGCCGCGCCAGGCCAAGCGGCTCTATTTCGACGTGATCCCCAAGACGGTCGACGATTATCTCACCTTTCTGGAAAAATATCCGGATCAGGAAGATGCACAGCAGATCGAAAATCCGGTCTGGCATGTACATGAGGGCGGACCGCCGGCGGTGAGCGCGTCGCTCAGCTTCTCGCTACTGCTCAATCTGGTGAGCGCTAGCAACGCCTCGGACAAGGGCGTGTTGTGGGGGTTCATCCGGCAGTATCAGGACGATCTGACACCGGAAAGCCACCCCAAGCTTGATGAGTTGGTGGCGTATGCCATCAACTACTATCATGACTTTGTTAAGCCGACGAAAGTGTTCCGGGCGCCGAGTGATCAGGAGCGCGCGGCGATCGCGCAGCTGCGGGACCGGTTGCAGGCGCTGTTGGATGAGCGGCGCAACGATCTGAGCGGCGAGGAAATCCAGAGCATCGTCTATGAAATCGGCCGCACGCATGCCTTCGAGCCTATGCGAGCCTGGTTCTCCGCGCTTTACGAGGTGCTGTTGGGCCAGTCCCAGGGCCCTCGCTTTGGATCTTTCGTGGCGCTCTATGGCCTTGATCAGACGGTGGCGCTTATTGATCGGGCACTGGCCGGTCAGGACCTGGCCAGCCCCGTAGCGCCCGCGCCGTCGGTGTAAGGCGATATCTTCAGGAGGCGGATGGATGGTCGGCCTGGCTCGCATACGCTCCGTTGGTCTCTTGGCTCTCACCCTGGTCCTGGTCTTGGCCTTGAGCGCGGGGCCGGCCAGTGCGACGACAGCAGAGGGTCAACACCTGTTCGATACCGGCGCTTATCGCCAGGCGGCTGAGGCCGTGCTGGGGCAGGCGGCCGGGGCGCAGGCCGACGGGCAGGCTTTCGCCGCGCGGGCGCTCCTTGCCTATGTGTCTCTGGCGCCGCTGGGCCAGGAGCGAGACCGGGCGTTGGCTCAAGCGGAAGCCCACGCCCGACGCGCCATTCTGCTCGATCCGGAGCATGTGGAAGGGCGGCTGCAATTGGCTGTCGCATTAGGCTATCGCGGCCGTGCGGACGGGCCGATGGTGGCGCATCTGGCTGGTCTTGCGGGTGAAGCGCGGGAGCAGATCGACGCGGCCCTTGCGGTGGCGCCGGACAATCCTTTTGCCCTGGCTATTGACGGGGCGTGGCATCTGGAGATCGTCGCGGGCGCCGGGCCGGTCATGGCTGATCTCTTCTACGGCGCCACGCTCGACAAGGGGCAGGCGGCGTTTCAGGCGGCGCGGTCGCAAGCGCCGAACAATCTACTCTTCGATGTTCAGTATGCAGTGGCGCTGTTGTCTTTCGGCGTTGTCCATCATCGCGATGCGGTGCTAGCCATGCTAGACGCCGCGCGGGCCAAAACGCCTCATGATGCGCTGTCTGCCCATTATCAGGCCAGCGCCACGGCCCTGCACACGGCTTTGAGCGCGAATGACGCGGCGGCGGTGCAAGAGCTTGTGGCCACCTTGCAAGGCATCACACCGGTGGAAACTCTGGCGACAACGGACGATTTACGCGATTAACAGTTTAGCACTTTGAAGGGAGCGGCCATGGCCGAGGCACTGATTTTCAAGATCCTGACCCTTGGGCAATGGCGCGCCATGGTCGAGGCCGGTGCGTGCACCGGCGCGCCTGTGGACGTGAAGGACGGGTACATCCATTTCTCGACCGCCGCGCAACTGGCCCAAACCGCGATGCTGCATTTTGCTGGCCAAGCGGACCTGATGTTGGTCACGGTGGAGGCGGAGCTTCTAGGCCCGGCCCTCAAATGGGAACCATCGCGGGGTGGGGACTTGTTCCCTCATCTCTATGCGGAGTTACCCATGAGCGCGGTGGCGCGAGTGGATCCGCTGCCGCTCGGGCCCAATGGCGTGCACCAGTTTCCGCTGGATCTGGAGATCGCGCCGGCGGCGAGCGCGGAACGGGCGCCATGACTGGTTGGGCCTTCGATTTGGTGCGTCCGCTCTTGTTTATGCTGGATGCGGAACAGGCGCACGGGCTCACCCTCCGGGCCTTGCGCTGGGGGCTTGGTGGCACGGGCGGGCATGAGAGCGCGGCTTTGACCCAAACGCTCTGGGGGCTGGATTTTCCCAATCCACTCGGTCTTGCGGCGGGTTTTGACAAGAACGCGGATGTGCCCGATGCCATGTTGCGCCTGGGCCTTGGCTTCACTGAATGCGGCACCGTCACACCGCGGCCGCAAGCGGGGAACCCACGCCCGCGCATTTTCCGCCTGCGCGAGGATGAGGCGGTGATCAACCGCCTCGGCTTTAACAATGGCGGTCTTGCGGTTGCTCGTGAGCGGCTTGCGGCGCGCCGGGGCCGGCCGGGTTTGGTGGGCGCTAATCTTGGGGCGAACAAGGACAGTGCGGACAAGGCGGCCGATTATGTGCTTTGTCTGGAAGCGCTCTATCTGCTTGCGGATTACTTTACAATCAATGTGTCCTCGCCCAATACGCCGGGCCTGCGCGGGCTTCAGAACCGCGCTGAGTTGGAGGACCTGTTGGGCCGGCTCATGGCGGCGCGGGCGGCCCTGGCCGGAGGGGCGACTGCCAAGCCGCTTTTGTTGAAAGTGGCGCCGGATCTGGGCGAGGGACAAGCTGACGAGATTGCCGCCGTGTGCCTTGCCCATCATGTGGATGGGCTTATCGTTTCCAACACAACGGTGGCGCGGCCTGATCATTTGCGCGGGTCGGCGCGCGGGGAAATGGGGGGGCTCTCTGGCGCCCCCCTCTTCGCCGCGTCGACCGAAGTGCTTGCCACCTTCTATCAGGCCACTCAGGGGCGCCTGCCGCTTGTGGGCGTGGGCGGGGTGGCGTCCGGTGTGCAGGCTTATGAAAAGATCCTCAAGGGCGCATCGCTCGTACAGCTTTACACCGGTCTCGTTTATGGTGGCCCCGGATTGATCACTCAGATCCTAATGGACCTGGAGATGCTGTTGGGTCGCGACGGTTTCGGCCATGTGAGTGAAGCGGTGGGTGCGGCTCATCGCGGCTTTGTGTCATTGGCTCTGGCGGAAGCGGCGTGATGGCGGTGAATGATTATACTGTTCTGGGCACCGATTATGCCCGGGAGACCGTGTCAGGCACAAAGTATCTGGCGTTCCGGGATGTGCCGGCCCTGATCGAGGCTTATGCACCGGGGCGCCGGACGCTCGATTTCGGCTGCGGCAGCGGCAAGTCCTCCCGTTTTTTGAAAGAGGCCGGCTGCGACGTGGTCGGTGTCGATATCGCGGCCGAGCAAGTGGCTCTGGCGCGCGAGATTGATCCGAGCGGGGATTATCGGCTGTTGGAGCCGGGCACCCTCCCGGTGGAGGCCGGCTCGTTCGATCTGGTGTTCTCTTCGCTGGTGTTTCTGGAAATGAACAGCATTGCGATGATGACCGAGGCCATGCGCTCGGTCCGTGCGGCGCTGAAACCCGAGGGGGTGTTCTTGATGGTCACCTGTGCCGATGATTTCTACCGGCACGATTGGTTGTCCTACGATGTGGATTTTCCCGAGAACAAGGACCCGCGGCCTGGTGACACGGTGCGTGTGACCTTTCTGGACGTGGGTCTGGAGTTGACCGATTATTACTGGCGCGATGTGGATTACACGCAGGCCTTCGAGGCGGCCGGCTTCACCATTGCCGAGCGGCGCTGGCCACTCGGTCATGCGGATGAGCCCTATGCCTGGAAGGACGAGTTGCATCACTCGCCCATGCTCTATTATGTGGCGCGGCCCGTGTGAGGGGTGGTGCCAGACACTATAGGTCCTCCGCGTGCTGCCTGTCGTTTATCATCCTGACTATACGGCGCCCCTGGATACGGGGCACCGTTTCCCCATGGGCAAATATGATCGTCTGTGTGCGGTACTGGTTGCCGATGGGCTCGTGAGCCGTGAGGCGCTGCTGCACCCCGAGCCGGCGCCCGTGACCCTTGTGGAGGCGGCCCATGATCCCGCTTATGTGGCGGGCGTGATTGAGGGCACGCTGGACAAGGCGGCCGTGCGGCGGATTGGTCTGCCGAACACAGAGCGGGTGGCGCGTCGGTCCCGTTTGGCCTGTGCTGGCACGTTGCTCACGGCCCGGCTTGCCTTTCAACACGGGGCTGCTTGCAACACCGCGGGCGGCAGTCACCATGCGGCGCGGGGCCACGGGGCGGGCTTCAGCGTCTTCAACGATGTGGCAGTGGCGGCCTATGCGTTGCTTGCCGAGGGCGCGGTCGGCCGGGTTCTGGTGGTGGATCTCGACGTGCATCAAGGGGACGGTACGGCGGAGATTTTTGCCGGAGATATGCGGGTCTTCACCTTTTCCATGCATGGGGAAAAGAACTTTCCCGTGCGCAAACAGGCCAGTGATCTGGATGTGGGATTGCCGGATGGCATGGAGGACGATGCGTATCTCGCGGTGCTGGAGGATCATTTGGGGCCGATGCTGGAGCATGTGCGCCCGGATATCGTCTTCTACAATGCCGGTGTCGATCCGCATAAAGAAGACCGCCTCGGCCGCTTGGCTCTCAGCGATGAGGGCCTGAAGGCGCGGGATAGGATGGTGGTGGAGGCATGCCTGTCGCGCGGCGTGCCGTTGGCGGGCGTTATCGGCGGGGGCTATTCCCACGATGTGGACGCACTGGCGCGCCGTCACGCGTTTCTGCATCACAGTGTGGCTGCGGGCCTGCGCCAGCACGGCTGAGCTTTGCCGCGCTGGAACAGCGTTTGGAACAGTAAATCACCTGCTCCCAGTCCCGCTCCCATTTTTTACGCCACGAGAAGGGGCGCTCGCAGACGGGGCATATCTTGCTCGGCAAGCTGAGTTTCTTGTGCGCCATCATTCACTCCCCGCCCAGATCCATGGTGAGCTGCGCCGAAGCTCTTGCGTGACGCCGCGTGCGGCGCGGGCGCTGACCGGTCTGGTTCAGGCCGCTTTTGCGGCTGCCGTGGCGGGTCTGGATGGCGTCGGCTTCGCCGCGAAAGCCTTCACCGCGGCGCATGGCATAGACCCGTTCTTTCGCCTCGCGCGCGGCGGCCACCGGATCCACGATGGGGTCGGGATAGTGACGACCCAGTACAACGCCGCTATCGGCGCGCGCCGCTTTGGTCATTTTCCAGGGTTCGTGAATGAACCGGGTGGGCACGGCGGCCAATTCCGGGACCCAACGGCGAATAAAGGCCCCGTCCGAATCATGATCCTTACCCTGCTTCACGGGATTATAAATGCGGATGGTGTTGATGCCCGTCGTGCCCGATTGCATCTGCATTTGCGGAAAGTGGATACCTGGCTCAAAATCCGTGAACTGCCGGGCCAGGTGCAAGGCGGGCTCGCGCCAATGCAGCCACAGATGATAGGCGGACACCGCCGCCAGCATCGCCCGCATGCGGAAATTGATATAGCCCGAATGGCGCAAGGCCCGCATACAGGCATCGCAGAAGGGCAAACCCGTTTGACCCTCTGCCCACGCCTCGAACCGCGCTCGGTCGAACGCCCCCTCCCGCATGCCGTCATAGCCGCGATGCAGGTTGCGGTGTTCGATATCCGTCTGGTCCTCCAGTTTCTGCATAAAATGGCAATGCCAATGCAGCCGCGCGATAAAGCTCTGGACGGACTGTTTCCAAGGGGTCGTCTCCGGTCCGCCAAGCGCTGCCAGGTCGTCCTGGCGCCGCAACGCGGCCTGATAGCATTCGCGCATGGACAGACTGCCCCAGGCCAGATGCGGGCTGATGCGCGAGCATTGTTCATAGGCGGTGTTGGGGCTTGACATGGCGCGGCGGTAGTCGCGCCCGCGCTCATGCAGGAATGTATAGAGGATGTCCGTCCCCGCATCGCGCCCGCCGCGCTGGCGCCCCGGGCAGGGATCGTGCCCCAGACCCAGATCAGCGGCGCTGGGGATGGGGCCCGGATCGAGGCCCGACAGCGGTTTGAGGGCCGGGGGCTTTGCCGGTGGGCGCGCCATCAGGCGGTTCCATGTCTGCGCCCATCCGTCGCGGCTTTTCAGGCCGCGAATGACCCCGGTCTGGCGCAATTGCCGCCACGGCAAACCGTGGCTGCGGGCCCAACGCGCCACGGCCTTGTCCCGGTCATAGGTCCAGGCCTGCCCGGTTTCCTCATGCGACCACAGCGCCACCGCACCGAGGCGGCGGGCGTCCTCGAGGGCATCGATCACGGTGCCGGTGCGGATCACCAGGGGCTGGCCCAGCGCGGCAAGGGCACGGCGCAGCTCCTCCAAGCAGTCGGTGATGAAGGCCCAATGCCGCCCCGCCATTTCCGGTTGCGCCCACAGCTCCGGTTCGGCCACGTAAAGGGGCAGGACAGGGCCAGCCGCGGCCGCCTCGGCCAAAGGCGCGTGGTCATGCACACGCAAATCGCGTTTGAACCAGACGATCTGTAAAGGGTCTTTCGGCGATGCAGGGTGGCGAGGCATGGTGTCCTGTGCGTCACGATGGGTGAGTGAGAGAAATGGAGCGCGGCATGGCGGTGGCAATCATCGGAGCAGGCATTGCGGGTCTTGCCTGTGCTCAGGCGCTGGCGGCGGCGGGCGTTACGGCGCTTGATCATTTCGACAAGGGGCGGGGGCCTGGCGGGCGGGCCTCCACGCGCCGAGCGTCCACGCGCCAGGCTGACGGCGATTTGCGCTTTGACCATGGCGCCCAGTACTTCCGCGTCCGCGACCCAGCTTTTCAGGCGCTTGTAACGGGTTGGGAGGCGGCGGGGCGCGCGGCCCGTTGGCCGGGCCAGTTTGCCACCATCACCAATGGCGTCGCCCATACCGATGCGGACGAGACGCCGCGCTATGTGGGCACACCGCGCATGAACGCGCTGGTGGCAGGCGACGCGGAGGCGGTGCGTTTCGGCGCCCAAGCCACCGCCCTGACCCGCGAGGGGGACGTGTGGTGGGTCACGATTGGCGAGAGCGAGCGGGCCGGCCCGTACCGCGCCGTGGCGCTGGCGATCCCGTCGGTCCAGGCCGCGACCTTACTCGCCCCCGTCGCGCCCGCGCTTAAGGCCCATGTGGAGCAGGCGGTGCTTGCCCCGTGTTGGGCGGTGATGGCGGCTTATGAGACCCGGCCTGCTTTTGCGTTCGATGGGGCGTTGGTGGAGGGCGGTCCGGTGGCCTGGGTGGCGCGGGAGGCCTCAAAGCCTGGCCGCATGGGAGAGGGGCCTTCTGCCTGGGTGCTGCACAGCGCGCCGGCTTGGACTCGCAAACATCTGGAAAACACGGCTGACGCGGTCACCGCGGCTCTGACGGACGCGTTTGCCTGCTTGTGCGATGCGCCCCCGCCCGCGCTCGTCCATGCATCGGCCCATCGCTGGCGGTATGCCCGGGTGGAGACGCCGCTGGGTGCGCCGATGGTTTGGGACGCAGATCTGGGACTTGGCGCCTGTGGTGACTGGTGCCTGGGGCCGCGCATCGAAGCGGCCTGGCAATCGGGCCATGCGCTGGGCGAGCGCATGGCGGAGCGGCTGTCTTAAGCATGCAGCCTCAGCCGGCGTCCTGATCCGCCTGCGGTGTCAGCAGAAAATGGCCGTGAATGGCCGCGATGGGGCGGGTGCGATCATCCTGCCACGCCTCGCCATGCACATTGACCACGCGGCGGCCTTTCTTGGTCACCACGGCCCGGGCAAACGTGTCCACGGGTTTGCCCGAGCGCAGATACTCCACCGAGATATTCACCGGCTTGGGCAGCTTCTCGCTCTCGGTCTGGCTGAGCAGTTGCACGATGGCCGTCGTTTCCAGAAAGGCGCCGATGACGCCGCCATGGAGCGCCGGCAATGCCGGATTGCCGATCAGCATGTCCTGGAACGGCAGGACGGCGGTCAGCCGGTTGCCGTGCTTGTCAATGCGGATCCCTAGAAAATGGGCATACGGAATGCTTTCGATCAGCCGGGTCAGCGCCTCCGGTGTGGCATCGGGGCCTAGGGCGGAAAGATCAAAGGGGGTCGCAGTGCTCATGATGCGTTCCTATCCCAGCATGAAAGCAGCGGCGCAGGTGGCAATCGGGTCATCCGCATCAAGATTATAAGCTGAGCCGTGCACGAAGGCGACGGTGCGGGTCATCTTATAACAATGGGCGTGGGCAAAAATGGTTTGCCCGCTTGTTGCCGGGCGCATGTAATCGATCCGTAGGTCAAGCGTCGCGGTGGCGATCGGTTTTTCCATCGCGGTGAATACGGCGATGCCGCCCACATTGTCGAGGATCGTCGTCACGACGCCGCCGTGGATCACGCCCGTGGCCGGATTGCCCACGAGCTTGGGCGAGAATGGCACCCGTACCGCCGCGTGGTTTCGCCAAGCCTCACACACCACCATGCCGATGGCCTTAGCATGAGGCACGAAGCCCAGCAGCATCTCAATCTTGCCGTCCACGAGTTTGAGCAGCGGTGGCTCCTCACGCGGCAAATCACGGACAGCCGAGGGCAAAGGCGCCGGGAGAGGAGAGTGGGCATCGGTCATGGGCGTTCGGGCCACAATGATGAGGTGACGTCGCGTCACGGTTTACTCGGATCAGCACAGCGCACTCTATCAGACCAGGGCCGGGGCTGGGCACCCCAATCTGGCGTGATGCCTTGGCTTGACGGCGCGCGGGCGAGATCGCAGGCTTGCGACAAAGGGACAAAACCAAGCCCGAGGCCCGGCCCGGAGGAGACGCCGCCATGACTGCCATCGCCACCCAGGACGCCGCGTCGGCGTTGCCCCGCTGTTGTATCATCGGTGCGGGCTGTAGCGGCTTTACCACGGCCAAGGCGCTCCAGGATCGTGGGATCCCCTTCGACTGTTTCGACATGAGCGATCAGATCGGCGGCAACTGGGTCTATAAGAACCGCAACGGCCAATCCGCCTGTTACCAGTCCCTGCATATCGACACGTCAAAATACCGCATGGCATTCGAGGATTTCCCGATCCCGGATGATTTTCCCGACTTCCCGCACCATGCCCAAGTGCTTGATTACATGAACGCCTATGTGGACCATTTCGGTCTGCGCGAGCGCATCACTCTTAACACCACAGTGGATTGGTGTGATCAGCGTGCAGATGGCTTGTGGCAGGTGCGCATCAAGCGGGATAATGTGGCGGTGGAAGAGCGGCTCTATGATGCGGTTTTTGTGTGCAATGGCCATCACTGGAGCCCGCGTTGGCCTGAGCCAGCCTTTCCGGGTGCCGAGCGGTTTGAAGGCGTGCAGATGCACAGCCACGATTATCTTTCGCCCTTCGAGCCCCACGATATGCGCGAGAAGTCCATCGTCGTCGTAGGCATGGGCAATTCAGCCATGGACATTGCCTCAGAGCTTGGGCAGAAGCCTTTCGCCAAGGCGCTTTATCTGTCAGCGCGGCGCGGCGTGTATATTTTCCCGAAATACATCAATGGTGTGCCGGCGGACAAAAACCCAGCGCCGGCCTGGCTGCCTGCGAGCTGGCGGCGCTGGCTGGCGGCAATCATCTTTGAGCGCACAGTGGGCCGGATGGAGGACTATGGCCTGCCAAAGCCCGATCACCGGCCACTCGAAGCCCACCCATCCGTTTCCGGAGAAATCCTCACCCGTATCGGTTGCGGCGATGTGATCCCGAAGCCGAACATTGCCGAGATCCTGCCCCGCGCCGTGCGCTTCACCGACGGCAGCGAGGTGGACGCGGATGTGATCGTGTATGCCACGGGCTATAATGTGCGCTTTCCATTCCTGGACGAGACCGCTGTCGGGCTCGCCAACAATCACATCAAACTGTTCAAGCGGGTTTTGCGGCCGGACCGGACGAACTTGTTTTTCATGGCGCTCGCCCAACCTCTGCCGACGCTTGTGAACTTTGCCGAGCAACAGGCGCGCTGGCTGGCGGATTATCTGGCGGGTGGCTATCACCTGCCGGACGAGGCGGAGATGTGGCGTATTATTGAGGCGGATGAGGACTATTTCCTCGGGCATTTCTATCAGTCGGCGCGCCATACCATGCAGGTGGATTTCGACGACTATGTGCGCGATCTGGCGCGGGAGTGGAAGCAGGGTGCTAAACGGGCAGACCGGGCGCAGAACGCCCTGCCGGTGCGTGCGCGGGCGGCGCTGGGAGACACCCCGGCCGCCTAACTGGCGCGCCGACCTTGCACGGGCGCGTTAAACCGGGCATCAACGAAGGATGAGCCCGTTGACGCAACGGCAGCCTGTACTGCGACGACCGGAAACCCGTATGCCCAGCAAACCCGATGCCGCCTCCAGCGCCATGGCCCCGCCGGCCAAACGGGGAAAGCGCGAAGAGCGCAAGGCCCATAACCGGCAGGCCATTTTGGAGGCCGCGCGGCAGGTCTTTTCGGAACTGGGTTACGGCGCCACCAGCGTGCGCGATATCATCCGCCAGACCGGGCTCGCGTCGGGCACCTTCTACAACTACTTCAAGTCGAAAGAAGAAGTCTTTGAAGCCCTGATGGATGATAACGCACTCACCGTGCGCCCGCGCCTGTCGGAAGTGCGCAGTCAGGCGCGCAGTTTCGAAGAGTTCGTACACGGCATGTTTTACGCATTCTTCGATTTCTGCCGCAATGACCGCAGCGGTTATGCGCTGATGCGGCGGAATGCGGGGCATCTGCGGTTCCGGGTGGATACGGCCGAAGTGGTCGCCGGGTTCGAAGAACTGCAAGCCGACCTGGAGCGCGCCATCGCGCAGGGACTGGTCGATCCGGTTGATGCGGATTATCTGAGTGCCGCCATTATCGGCGTGGCTTTTGAGATCGGCGACCGGCTTGTCTTGCGCGAGACCGTGGATGTGGATGAGGCAACGAATTTCGCCACCGCCTTGTTTATGGGCGGCGTGAAGGCCTTGCCGTCAAAACGCTGACCGGAAAGGGAGAGGTCATGGCGCAACGCTCGGCGCAAGCCTTGATCGTGGATCGTCTGAGTGAGGATTTCTCGGGTGTCCGGCTCGGTGAGGTCATCGTGCCGGATCCGGGGCCAGGCCAGGTGCGTCTGGCCATGCGCGCCTGTTCGGTGAATTTCCCCGATATCCTCATGACGCGCGGTGCCTATCAGCTTAAACCAGAATTACCCTTTACGCCGGGCCTGGAAGGGGCGGGGATCGTGGAGGCGGTGGGCGCAGGCGTGACCGATCTCACGCCGGGGGATGCGGTGGTGGCGGGCATGCGCTTTGGTGCCATGGCCGAGGCCGCTCTTGTCCCGCGCGAGGCAGTGCGGCCCATGCCGGTGGGCATGGCATTCCCCGAAGCGGCCGCTTATCCGGCGGCCTATCTGACGGCCTATGTGGCGTTGGTCCGCCGGGGTGCGTTGCTGGCGGGGGAGACGCTGCTGGTGCATGGCGCATCCGGTGGCGTGGGGCTTGCGGCCGTCGATCTGGGCAAGCTCTTGGGCGCCACGGTGATCGCCACCGGTGGTCGTGACGAGAAACTCCGTGTGGTGAAAGAGCATGGGGCGGATCATGTGATCAACTATACTCTGGAAGACGGCACGCTGGGCGGCTTTCGTGACACGGTCAAGGCGCTCACCGAGGGGCGCGGCGCGGATGTCATCTACGATCCGGTCGGCGGCGATGTGTTCGATGAGTCCATTCGCTGTATCGCTTGGGGAGGGCGTTTGCTCGTGATTGGCTTTGCCGGCGGGCGCATTGCGTCGGTCCCCTCCAATATGCCCTTGATCAAAGGGTTCTCCGTCGTCGGCGTGCGGGCCGGAGAATATGGCCGCCGGGATCCGGCAAAGGGCGCAGAGAACATCGCACAGATCGATCAGTGGGCGGCCGAGGGCAAGATCCGCCCCCATGTGTGCGCCCGCTACCCTTTGGAGCAGGCCGTCGAGGCCATGGGCCTTTTGGTATCGCGCCGCGCGGTGGGCAAAGTCGCTGTCACGATGGCGGCGGACCCTGTGGCCTAAGAGCACGCTCCAGATAGATGACCTGATCGAGCGGATTGTCATAATAGGCCGTGCAGGGGACAAACCCCAGATCCCGGTAAAGCGCTAGGGCCGCTGTCAGCCGCTCCAGGGTGTCGAGCCGCATAAGCTGGTAGCCCAAACGTTCTGCCTCCCTCAGCAACCGCTCACACAAACGCCGCCCCAGGCCCAGGCCGCGAAATGGCTCCGGCACATACAGCCGTTTCATTTCGCACACGCCCTCCTCCAAGGGCCTTACCCCCACTGCGCCGGCCGGATCACCCGCAACGGTTGCCAACAACAACAGGTCATACCCGTCTGGCAGGCGCGCCATCTCCGCTTCAAAGCCTTGAAAGCACAGATCCACCCCCAGCCAGCTGTTGTAGTCCATGAACAGCGCCTTCACTGCGGCCACCTCAGATGGGCTGCGGGCGGGCGCAATCGTGATGGGGGGAGAGGGCATGGCGTGGGGCACGGGGTCAACCTTGAGGACGTCTGCACACGGTACTGGTCCAAGTTTACACCTTGTTTGCCAGCCCCTTCTAGACTTCAGACTTCAGACTTCACGACACTCACTTGTAGGGCAGCCCCATGCCGCTCCCGTCTCTCCAGACCTTACTGTCTCCTGATCGTCTCTCCGCGCGGACCCGTGTGGCCATCGCCGTTGGGGCGGTGACCGGCGTTGTCCTCGTCGTCAGCCTGCTTTGGGCGACGTTCGGCCTGACGGTTGCCGTTTCCGTCGTCGTTGTCATGGCTGCTGGCGGCGTGCTGTTTGAACTCTACCGTGCCGAGCGACGGGAGGCCGAGGAAGGCGAGGTGCCGGCCACCGCGGCCGCAACCGAACCTGTGGAAACCAGTGTGGCGACGCCGCCGGTTCGCCGAGGGCAGACAAACCGCATTTTGATCGTGGAAGACAATCTGGTGAACCAGAAACTCACCTGCGCCATGCTGGCGGCGCAGGGCTTCCACTTTGACATCGTGGACAATGGCGCCAAGGCGGTGGATCAGGTGCAGCAAGACCCTTATGGCCTGGTTCTGATGGATATTCAAATGCCGGTCATGGACGGGATCGAGGCCACGAAGCGCATTCGCGCGCTTGGTGAACCGCTCGCCAACATCCCGATTGTGGCTGTCACCGCCAACGCCATGCATGGGGACAAAGAGACCTATATGGCCGCTGGCATGGACGATTTCGTGCCCAAGCCCGTGGATCCACGCCAGCTGATCGGCGTGGTGGAGTTGTTCGTCAAAAAGCCGGATCCGGATGAAGGCGATGGGGATGGTTCCCCGGCGGTCGAGTCCCAGACCGCGCCGCGCGTGGTGGGCGGCGCCGCCTGAGCCTCGGTCAGGTCTGCGTCGGCAGCAGCGCCAGCAAGGTTTCGATCCGGTCCGCCTCGGCTGGCGGCTTATCCCAACGCAGCCGGTGAATGCGGGGAAACCGCATGGCGATGCCGGATTTGTGTCGCGGCGAGCGCTGTAAGCCTTCAAAGGCGATTTCCAGCACCAATCCGGTTTTGGCCCCGTGCGCAACTTCGCGCACAGGGCCGAAGCGTGCGGTGGTGTGATGGCGGACGAATTTGTCAATCTGCGCCAACTCCTCGTCCGTGAAGCCGAAATAGGCTTTGCCCACGGGGACGATTTCCGGCCCGTCCGCCCCATCCCGCCAGACCCCGAATGTGTAGTCCGAGTAATAGGACGAGCGTTTCCCGTGGCCGCGCTGGGCATACATCAACACCGCATCCACCAGGAATGGATCGCGCTTCCATTTGAACCATGGACCCTTGATGCGGCCCGCCTTGTAAGGGCTGTCACCGCGTTTCAGCATCAGGCCCTCGATGCCGTCATGGGGTGGTGCGGCGCGCTGGGCCGCAAGATCGGCCCAAGTTTCAAAGGCCACCAGCGGTGACAGATCGACGCGCGCAGGCCGGGCGGCCGCGTGCCAGGCTTCGAGCCGGGCCCGGCGCGTGTCGAAGGGGCGCGGGCGCAGGTCTTCCCCGTCCAGGGTCAGCAGATCATAGGCGCGGATGGCGGCGGGATGGCTGTCCATCAACTTGCCGGTCACGGTTTTGCGGTTCAGCCGCTTTTGCAGGTCCGCAAAGGGGGCGACCATTCCCTCTCGGATGATCAGGAGTTCCCCATCGATGGAGCCCTCATAGTCCATCGCCTCGATGAGGTCGGGGAAGGTTTTGGAAAGGTCTTCTCCCGTGCGGCTGTAAAGGCGCCGGGCCCCGCCCTCGCTCACGGCCTGAATGCGGATGCCATCCCATTTCCATTCTGCCCGATAGGCGGTGATGTCGATCGCGGCTTTGTCGGTCTCTTCTAAAGGATGGGCCAGCATGACCGGGCGGAAAGGGGCCTCGACCGCCAAGTCTGGTGGCCCCGCGCGCCCTTCCAACCAAGCGAACAAATCCGGATAGGGCGGGGTCAGGCCGTGCCATATCTCCTCCACCGCTTCGACCGGCTGGTCCCCATACTGAGCGGCCGCGGTTTTGGCGAGGCGCGCGGAGACCCCGACGCGCAAGCCCCGGGTTAACAGTTTCGCCAAGGCCCAGCGCCCTGTGCCGTCCAGGCCATCGAACCAGTGGGCTAGCTGGGCCGGCAGGGCGGCCTTGCTGGTGCGCATGAGCGTGTCCACGACCGTGCTCAGGCTCGGCGGTTCCGGTGCCGCGTCCGGGCTTTCGGGCCATAGCAGGGCGACCGTCTCCGCCAGATCGCCCACATAGTCATAAGAGAGCGCAAACAGCACCGGGTCTGTGCGGTCCTGGATCAGCCCGCGCAGCAGTGCCGGTTTGGCGGCGGGAAAGTCGAGGCCGCTGGTCAGCGCTGCCAGCGCCCAGCCCCGGTCCGGGTCCGGCACGCGGGCAAAATAGTCCGTCAGGAGACGCAATTTCCCGGTGCGTTGAGACTGCGTGCTGAGGCGGTCGAGGAGGGTGGCGAACGCTCTCACGGCTGCTCCTCCGCCACCGGTTCATCCACGTCCTCATCCTCATAGCCCACGAGCGAGAGGGGGCGAGCGGGGATGCCTTGGCTCTGGGCATAATGCACCAGTGCCTCTTCGCGCCCGTGGGTGACCCACAAGGCCCCTGGCTGCACCAGGCGCAGGGCCTCGCCCAATTCATCCCAGTCCGCATGGTCTGAGACAATGAGTGGCAGTTCCACCCCCCGCTGTCGTGCCCGCGCCCGCACACGCATCCAGCCGCTGGCGAAACAGGTGACGGGGTCCACCACCCGGCGCGACCAGCGATCCGCCAAGGCGGAGGGCGGACACAATACGATTTGGCCTTTCAGCGCCTCTTTCGGTTGGCCCGCGACCGGTTCCAAAGGACCCAAGGCGACGCCATGCCTTTCATACAGAGTACACAGGGCCGTCAACGCTCCGTGCAGATAGAGTGGCTGGTCATAGCCGGCGGCGCGTAAATGGCAAATCAAGCGTTGCGCCTTGCCCAGCGCATAGGCGCCCAGCAGATGGGTGCGATCGGGAAACGTTTCCAGTGAGGCAAGCAGCTTGGCAATTTCCTGCTCCGTAGACGGATGGCGAAACACCGGCAGGCCGAACGTGGCTTCACTGATGAAGACATCGCACGGTACCGGCTCAAAGGGGGCGCAGGTCGGGTCGGCGCGCAGTTTGTAATCGCCGGAGACCACGATGCGGGTGCCACCATGCTCCACCACCACTTGCGCGCTCCCCAGGACATGGCCCGCCGGGACCATGCTCACGCGCACGCCGTTCATGGTCACGGTCTCGCCATAGGCGACCACCTGGGTGCTGCGCGCATGGCCCGCCCCATAGCGCGCCGTCATGATGGCCAGGGTTTCGGGTGTCGCCAGCACCGCGCCGTGGCCCGCCCGGGCGTGATCCGCATGGCCATGCGTGATGACGGCGCGCGGCACCGGGCGCACCGGATCCACGTGGAAATCGCCCGGCGCACAATAGAGACCTTCGGACCTAGGGGCCAACAGCGCCTCGGGCGCGATGGAGGATGAACCGGTCATGGCTCTGACATAGCGTCCCGACAGGCTTTCGGCCAATGGCGGTTTTAGGACAAACGCCAGGGCTGTATGCTCTGACGCACCCAAAGACCGGAGGATACCGTCGTGACTCGCGCTCTGATGGTCGCCTGCCTGCTCGTCTGGGCTGTGATGGCCTCGCCCGCCACAGCCGACGCGACGCCAGCCGCCCGCTATGGCGCGTTCATTGAGGCCATGGGGGCGGTGGAACGGGCGCCGCCCGCCTATGCGGTGGAGAACGGTCACGGCAGGGCGGTCGTGCAACCGACCCGGCCCTGGGCATTTGCGAGCATGACGGGCACTTTGGACAGGCCGATGCCGCTGGTTCTGGACCGTGCGGCCCGGACCGGTGCGGTCACTGGCCGGTCCGGGGGCGCAGAGCGGTTCGAACGCGTGCCCTGATGCCCTATCTTGTCGGATTATGAGCGCCTCTTCCGCCCCCAAGACCGCCCGCCGCAAGCGGGCACCGAAAGCACCCGTTCTGCGGCTGCCGACCCTCATTGCTGACTGGTTCACAGGGCGGGGCTGGCAACCCCGTACACATCAGCTCGCCTTGGCGCAAACCGCCCTGGCGGGCAATTCCGCTTTGCTGATTGCGCCCACAGGTGGGGGCAAGACCCTGGCCGGCTTTCTGGCAAGCCTTGTGGAGTTGAGCGCGCCGGAGCGTTCGGGCCAAGGCCATCTGCACACGCTCTACCTGTCCCCGCTTAAAGCTCTCGCCACTGATATTGCCCGCAATCTGGAAGGACCCATTCGCGAAATGGGCCTGCCCATTACTCTGGAGACGCGAACGGGTGACACGCCGTCCCACAAGCGCCAACGCCAGCGCCACACGCCCCCGGATATCCTTCTGACGACCCCGGAACAATTGGCCCTGCTGCTCGCCTATCGGGACGCGGATGCCTACTTCAAGCATTTGCGCTATGTGGTCGTGGACGAATTGCACGCCCTCGACAATACCAAGCGCGGTGAGCTGCTGGCTCTGGGATTGGCGCGGTTGTCGCGCTTGGCACCGGGCCTGCGCCGGCTTGGCCTCTCGGCGACGGTGAACGAGCCTGAGCGCCTGCGCCGCTATCTGGTGCCCCAGCCCGTGGGCGAGGTGGCGTTGAGCGATCTGGTGGTGGGTGAGGGCGGCGCCGTGCCGGATGTCACGGTGCTGACCTCTCAGGCGCATATTCCGTGGTCGGGCCATACAGGGCGCCACGCCATGCCCGAAGTGTATGAGGCGATCCAACAGGCGGGCATGGCCCTTGTCTTCGTCAACACCCGCTCTCAGGCAGAGCTGGTGTTCCAGACTCTCTGGCGGCTGAATGAGGCCAATCTGCCCATCGCCCTCCATCACGGTTCGCTTGACGTGGAACAGCGGCGCAAGGTGGAAACCGCCATGGCCGATGGGCGGCTGCGCGCGGTGGTGTGCACCTCCACGCTCGATCTCGGCATCGATTGGGGGGCGGTGGATCTGGTGGTGAATATGGGCGCGCCCAAGGGGGCCAGTCGCTTGCTTCAGCGCATCGGCCGTGCCAATCACCGGCTCGATGAGCCGAGCCGCGCGCTTCTCGTGCCCTCCAACCGCTTTGAAGTGCTGGAGTGTCAGGCGGCGCAGGAGGCGGCCGTCGCCAATGTGCTCGATGGGGCGCCCCCGCGTGATGGCGGGCTCGACGTGCTGGCGCAACATGTGTGGGGCATGGCCTGTGCCGAGCCATTTTCCATGCCCGCGTTTTATGACGAAGTGGTCTCCGCCGCTCCGTATGCGGATCTCGATTATGAGACTTTCGAGCAGGTGGTGGATTTCGTTGCCACCGGCGGCTACGCCCTCAAGGCCTATGACCGCTTCCGCCGGATCGTGATGACGGACGAGGGCCTCATGCGCGTCGCGCACCCATCGGTGGCGCAGACCTACCGCATGAATGTGGGCACCATCGTCGAGGCGCCCATGGTCAAGGTGCGCCTCACCCGCTCAGCCGCCCGAGCCCGGGGGGCGGGGCGGGCGGCGCGCCCGGCCATGCTGGGGGGGCGCATTCTGGGCGAGATCGAAGAGTGGATGGTTGATCAGCTCTCACCCGGCGACACGTTCCTGTTTGCCGGTCAGGTGTTGCGCTTTGAAGGGCTGCACGAGACCGAGGCGCTTGTCACCCGCGCCACCGCCAGCGAGCCGATGGTGCCGTCCTGGCAGGGGGGGAAGTTCCCGCTTTCGACTTATCTGGCCGCGCGGGTCCGTCAGATGATCTTTGAGCGGAAAGAGTGGGAGGCCCTGCCAGGCCCGGTGGGGGAATGGTTGGAGATCCAGACCAAACGCTCCGTGTTGCCCCGACCCGATCAGATGCTGGTGGAAACCTTCCCACGCGGTCAGAAGCATTATCTCGTCTGCTACCCCTTCGAAGGACGCCTGGCGCACCAGACCCTGGGCATGCTGCTCACCCGGCGGCTGGAGCGGGCGGGCACTGGCCCGCTCGGATTTGTGGCCAATGACTATGCGATGGCGGTCTGGTCGCTGCACAGCGCGGCGGCGCTGTCCATGGCGGATCTCTTTGATGAAGACATGCTGGGCGATGATCTCGATGCCTGGCTCGCCGAATCGGCGCTCCTGAAGCGGACCTTCCGGCGTTGTGCGGTGATTGCGGGGCTGATTGAGCGCCGCTTCCCGGGCAAGGAAAAGAACGGCCGCCAGGTCACCTTCTCCTCGGACCTCATCTATGACGTGCTGCGCACTCACGAGCCTGATCATGTGCTCCTGAAAGCGGCTTGGGCGGATGCGTCGGCAGGGCTTCTCGACATTGGTCGTCTGGGCGATATGCTGAGGCGGATCAAAGGACGACTCGTCCATCAAGATCTTCCCCGTGTCTCGCCTCTTGCCGTGCCGGTCATGCTCGAAATCGGGCGCGAACCGGTCTACGGCGCCGCCAGCGAGGCCCTTTTGGGCGAGGTCGCGGACGATCTCATTGAGGAGGCCATCCGGCTTGACGACGCAGACGAGCCCGCTTCATCCCCGTCGGCCTGACCCGGAGCCCGCGCGGCTGACCTTGTGTGGCGAGACCTGGCTTGCGGATCCGGCGGGGTCGCTGTTTTGGCCGCGTGAAGGGCTGCTTGTTGTCTCGGATCTGCACTTGGAAAAAGGCTCCTTCTTCGCCGAGCGCGGCGTGTATCTGCCCCCTTATGACAGCCGCACCACCCTGGGCCGGCTTGCGGCGCTCTGTCGGGCCTATGCGCCACGCCGGGTGATCGCGCTGGGGGATTCCTTCCATGACCGGCGCGGGGCGGAACGGCTGCATGCCGCCGATGCCGAGGCCGTGCGGGCGCTGACCGAGTGCACGGATTGGGTCTGGATTACGGGCAATCACGATCCCGAGCCGCCGCAAGGCCTGGGCGGGCGCGGGGCCGATCAGGTGGCGGTGGGTCCCTTCCGCTTCGTCCATGAGCCGCGGGTGGGTGCCGAGCCCGGCGCCGTCGCCGGCCATTTGCATCCTTGTGCCAGCGTGCGGGTGCGGGGGCGCTGGGTGCGCCGGCGCTGCTTCGCCGCTGATGGGCACCGCCTGATCATGCCCGCTTTCGGCGCTTTCACCGGTGGTCTCGACGTCTTTCACGAGGCCTTCGAGGGCGTGTTCCCCGACGCCTTTCATGCCTGGATGCTGGGCAAAACCCAGGTCTTTCCCGTCGCGCACACGCGCCTTGCCTCGCCCGATCGGCCCGATGGGGCTCTTATGCGTCTGTGAGTAAGGGCTTTAGAAGAACAGCACATTCACCAAGGCGCCGAGGAGACAGGCGACAACCACGAAGGTCAGCTGAATGCGGAGGCCCGGATACCAGTCCGGCACTTCGCCCTCCCGTGCGGCGAGAATGTCGGACCACAGAAGCAGGCTGAAGGCGATGATCAGGATGCCCAGCCGCACCGAGGCATAACTGACGAGCCCTTCACCCATGCCGGTGATGGTCCACAGATCCGGTACAAACAGGGCAAACCAAGCAACCGCCGCCGGCACGATGCTGACCATGAGCTGGCGATAGCTCGGCCCGTCGGCGAGCCCCATGGCACTGCCCCAACGCACGCCGCCCATGAAGGACAGAATCACGGCTCCAAAGCCGATCAGGAAGGTCAGCGTGGTGCCGCGCAGGCTGTCGTCGAACCACATGATGATGACGGCGACCACAAAGGGCAGCGCCCCGGCATAACCCAGCGTGGTCGCCGGCTGTGGAATACGGCTGTTTTCCAGCGTGCTCATATGGCGCTCTCCCCGATCAACGCGTCCCCCAAGGAGACTATACAAGCGCGTGCGCGGGTGCATCCGCAATTGACGCGCGCAAGGAGGGGGGGCTAGGACCGGCGGAAGAGTTCGGACGCGCCGAACCCGGCCGCGAGCGCGATCATCACCGCGAACACGCCGTAAAGGAACGGGCGCTCATGGGCAAAACCGTGGATCATGTGCTCGATATCGCTGCGTTCCACGTAGAGCGGGATCGTCTGGGCGGTGACCACCCGGCCCGCGCGCAGCAGATAAACGGTGGCGGTGTAGGCCCCAACGGGCACTTGCGCGGGCAGGGCGATCCGAGCGCGGAACAGGCGCCGGGCGCGGATTTCGACGCCGGTGGTGTCTTCGATGTAAAGGCCGGCCTCGGCCTTGCGCCGGATCAGGGCGTTGCGGAACAGGTTGGTGCGGGCGCCATCATCGGCCAAAGCGGCGGCGCGCACCTGCACATAATCGACGCCGAGTTGATTACGGGTCAGAACGCGCGGGTCGGCAATGGTCTCCAGGGGCCCGCTGCTCGCCACATACACAAAGCCCGGCACGTCCTCGAAGGTTTCCGCGTCACGATTGATCCAGATGCCGCCAACCCGCTGTTTCTGGCGCACGGTGACCGGGCCGGGCGGGCCTTGCAGGACGATGACGATGGAGGGGCGCGCGCCGTTGGGTTCGGTGGCGCCGTCGATCATGCCAAAGGCAAAGATCTCGGCGCCGGAAAAGGTGGAGGTGATCGAGACCAGATAGTCTGACAGATCCGCCACCAGGCGGTCGGCGCGCGCTGGGCTCGCCAGTATCAGCACAAGCGCCAGAAGGACGGAGCCGACAACGCCCGCCCTCATGGCGCGATATCCACGGGCAGCCAACTCATGGCAAGACTGAAAGGATCAGCCGGCGTGGCGAAGAGATCGAAGGCGAGCTTCAAACACACGCCCAGCACCAGCGCCCCAAGCAAGGCGCGCAAATGCTCTCCGCGCAGCCGGTGGCCGATATCGGCGCCAATTTGCGCGCCCACCACCCCGCCGACCAGCAGGATCAGCGCCAGCACGAAATCCACCGTCTGATTGGCCACCGCATGCAGCACCGTGACAAGGGCGGTGACAAAAAGGATCTGAAACAGGGAGGTGCCAACCACCACATTGGTCGGCATGCGGAGCAGGTAAATCATGGCCGGTACGGCGATGAAGCCCCCGCCCACCCCCATGATCGCCGCCAGCAGACCGACAACAAAGCCCACCGCGAGCGGCAGCAGCGCGCTGATATAGAGGCGCGAGCGGCGGAAGCGCATCTTGAACGGCAAGCCATGCATCCAGGTATGCTGGCCCGGCGCACGGGCGAGCAGGCCGGCCTGACCCGAGCCGCGCGCGCGCATGGATTGCAAGCCCTCGATCATCATCAGTGAGCCGATGGTCCCCAGAAAGACCACATAAGACAGGGAAATCAGCAGATCCACCTGGCCCATCCGGCTGAGGACACCAAACAGCGCCACGCCCGCAAACGAGCCCACCACGCCGCCCGCCAGCAGGACAAAGCCCATTTGGAAATCCACCGCCTGCCGGCGCCAATGGGCAAGGGCGCCACTTAACGACAAGGCGACGATCTGGTTGGCCTGGGTCGCGACCGCCACGCTCGGCGGGATGCCATAGAAGATCAGTAGCGGCGTCATCAAGAAGCCCCCACCCACCCCGAACATGCCCGACAAGACACCCACGCCCACGCCCATGACCAGGACGGTGGCCCAGTTGACCGACATTTCGGCGATCGGCAGATAGATCTGGAACATGATCCGGGCCGGGGGCTCCTCGGGCTGACGGCTCCTGCAACGGGCGGGCGGCGCAGCCTCTCACTGCGCCACCCTCATCAGCAAAACACAGGGTCCGGAGTTAGCCAAGGAAGACCCGCGCTTCAGCCCGCGCCATTGAGCGCTTCACGCATGCGCTGCACCAGTTGCGGCGACCAGCTGCCGGTAACGGGCAGGCCGTTTTGCTGTTCGAAGGCGCGAATGGCTTCGCGCGTGCGCGGTCCCAAAAGCCCGTCCGGCGTGCCTGGGTCAAAGCCTAGATCCTGCAACAGGTTCTGTACCAGGACAATTTCCTGGGTTGGCTCAGTGTCGTAGAACAGGCCGTTGGCTTCTGGATCCATGGGCGCGGGCATCCACCGTATTGCCGCGGCGGTGATGGGCTCGGCCGCCGCGCCCAGTTCACCGGCCAATCGGTCACGCAGGGGCACCGCTTCGCCGTCGCCTTGGGCGGCCGCGATCGAGAACCAACGGAACGCTTCGGCCTTGTTTTCCGCCACGCCGTCGCCGCGCAGATAGAGCACCGCGAGATTGAACTGGGAATCGGTCACGCCCAATTCGGCGGCGCGGGAGAACCACTGAAACGCCGTGGCCGGATCGGCCGTCACCCCGTCGGCGGAGACATACATCACCGCCAGATTGTGCATGGCCCGACGATTGCCGGCGGCGGCGGCCGTTTCATAATGCCCGCGTGCGGCGGCCGGATTAACGCTGACGCCGCGACCTTCCTGATAAAGACGCCCAAGGCGCAAATGTGCCGCCGCCAGGCCCGCATCGGCGGCCTGTTGCAACAACGCGGCCGCTTCCTGGTCCGCGCGCGCACCCGCATCGCGCCGCAAGATCCCTAAGGCCCGGGCGTAGCGTGTGCGCGCTTCGACGGGGGTGAGACCCGCCGGCGCGGCGCCCGGCGGGAGAGGCGGGCCGTAGGCTTCGGCTTCACCGGTGGGCGCCGGTGCCGGCTGTTGACCGGAGAGCACTTCGGCCACGGATGGAATCGTGCCGCCGACCGGGGTCTCGGGCGTGGGGGCCGGATCTGCCGGGACAACCGCAGTGGGCGAGGCCGGATCGAACAGCTCCGACAACCCGCTCGCCTCGGGAGCGCCCTCCTCAAAGGGCGAGGCTTCAAGCGCCGAGCGTTCGAACGGTGATGTACCGGGGGCGGGGCTCGCCGAGGTCAGGTCTTCCTGGGACAGGGTCGAGGGGGCCTCGCCGCGGCTGACCTCCCGGGCCGGCACGCCCGTGGCGGGCGGCAGCGTCAGCGGACGGGGCTGGGGCTGGGCTGTTGCGGTGCGGCTCGTGGGCGCCGGTTGCAAGGCGATGAAGGCGCCTACGATCACGGCACCGGCCACGGCGACGGCCGCCGCCATGATCAAGGCACGGGCCGATCCGGGCGCGGCGGCGCGGCGGCGCGGGCGTGTGGCGCGGGCGGTGTCATAGCCGGATGCAAAGGGCGAGGGCCGCTCGACGGGGCGATCATCGTCCTCGGCAAAGCGCCAGTCCGCCGTGCTGGTGCGCGAGCCGTCATTGTCCGTATCCCGTTGGGTCGCACTGCGGGCCATGGCCGCCGCGCGGGCCGCCTGACGGGCGGCATCCAGGAAACTGGACTGGGCCGGGTCGGGGGCGGGCGCCGGCTCTGGGGTGTCCACGGGTTCGGGCTCGTCGTAGGTGTCGTGATCGAAGCGATCCCGCTCATACGGATCATCAACCGGCGTCCGGTCTTCGACATGGGCAACCGGCGCCATAGGGAGGGCCAGACCCTGCTGATCGAACCGATAACCAGCCCCGCTGAGAGCCGGAGCCTGAGGCTCGGGCATGGGGGGCGGGGCGACTTCTTCGGTCTCGACCACGTCCTCATCTTGAGAGGCATTTTCCAGGCCTGTGTCATCGAGCATGCCGTCGCCGCCATGGGGATCGTGCGGTGTCAGCTCTTGCGAGACTTGGGGCTGGGGCGCCACGGATTGGGCGATGGCGTACTGGCCTTCGCCGTAATCCGGGAACGCGGGCATGGCGCTGGCCGGCGCTTCGGGGTCGGGCCTGGCTGCCGATTCGGCTACGGCCCGCTCCAGATCCATCAACCGGTTGCTCAGCTCGCGGAATTCCTGGCGCAAGTCGTCGAGATCACGGCCCTCACGGGTTTCCACCGCCGCCAAGCGGCCTTCGAGCGCGGTGAGGGCCCCGGATGCCGCAAGCGCCGCCGTGCTGGTCTCGGAGAGGTTAGCCAAATCCGCCATCCGCTCATCGATGGCGTCCAGGCGCTGGGTGGTGGCGGTCAGATCCCGCTCCACGGCGGAAATCGCATCCGCGCTGCGTCCCTCGGCCGCTTCCAAACGCATGGTGAATTCCGACAATGCGCGGTCGAGGCCGCTTTCCACTGTCTTGGAAAACTTTTTGTCAAAGCGTTCTTCCAGCGCGTCGAGCTGGTTGCGCTTGACCACGCCTTCGGTCTTGGCCGTCACCGCGTCCAGGGTTTCGGAGATCTCGAACATGCGTTCGCGCAACTCATCGTCGCTGCGCGTTTCGGTCGTTTGCAGATCCGTGAGCTGGCCCGCAAGCCGTTCCACCACCTGTTCCAGCGCTTGGATGGAGTGGGCGGTTTCGTCCTGGCGGATTTCAATGTGGGAGGAGAGACGCCCAATGGCCTCTTCGAGCCCGTGGAGCGCGGCGGCATCGGCGCCGGGATCGCTTTCCACCTGGTCGAGCCGTTGGGTGATCTCGTCCACCTGCTGGCCGAGGCGTCGCAACGCCTCAGATCGGTCAGCGGCCGTGGCTGCCGCTTGTTGGACGCTCGCATACTCGCGCGGATCGGGCATCCGGCCCGCCAGCACGCCGAGGGCGTCGATAATGCCGGTCAAGGCCCGCTGACTGCGCGCTTCGGCTCGATCCACCCGGCTCGACAAGCTGTCGAGGGCCGTGGTCAAGGGGGCCAGATCCGCGTCGGCCCGGTCATTCTGACTGGACTTGGCGGCTGCCGCCTTGGTGGAGCGGGCCCGCGTGCGACGGGGCTTGGGCTTTTTTTGGTCGGTGTCCTCAACCGTCACCTCAACGGCCTCGGACTCCTTTTTGACTGCTGCTTGGCTCAAGAAATCTGCAAGGGGGACCCCCGCCCTTCTCGCTGCTTTCGCCGCGTCATCGAGGGCTTCCGGATCGAGACGCGCAAGCGCCTTGAGAACCTCGACCGACATGGCGAATCACGTCCTCTGATTCACAACGAGACGGAGCCTAGCGAGACGTTTATTTTGTGTAAAGGCTGCTTCGACACACAACATCTAGCGAATCGGGTCCTGTCAGGCGAGCAATGGGCTCGGTGCCCTGGCTCAATGATGTATTCTGACGCATTATATCGCCAGCCGACAGCAGCGGGGCAGCCGCGTGTTGGCCGTAATCCTTACGGGGAATTAGGGCCGAAACGCGAACAACACGCTCCTATATCCAAAACGGCAACGGCAGATACCGGGCAGGACCGCCCGGTTTCGCTTCAGGCCCGGGAGGCGTCCTCATGATCACTTTGACTGTTAACGGCGAGGAGCAACAGTTTGACGGAGATCCGTCCATGCCGCTCCTTTGGTATGTGCGCGACATTGCCGGCCTGACCGGCACCAAATTCGGCTGTGGCCAGGCCTTGTGCGGGGCGTGCACCGTGCACTTGAATGGCACGGCGATCCGGTCCTGCGTCACTCCGGTAGAAGCCGCCGCCGGTGGTACGGTAACCACCATCGAAGGGCTGAGCGAGGACGGGGATCATCCTTTGCAGGAAGCCTGGCGCACTCATAACGTGCCGCAATGTGGCTACTGCCAGGCCGGGCAGATCATGCAGGCGGCGAGCCTGTTGCAGGATAATCCGAACCCGTCGGATGAGGACATCGTCAACGGCATGTGGGGTAATATCTGCCGGTGCGGCACCTATCAGCGCATCCGCGCGGCGATCAAGACGGCCGCGGGCCAGACCTCGGGGGGGGCGGCGCAATGAGCAAGCAGTCCATCCGCATCGAGAATATCTCCCGCCGCTCGGCACTCATGGGTTTGGTAGGGGCGGGTCTTACGCTGGCTCTGCCCATCACGCCCTCGCGCACGCTCGCGGATACCTCGACCGCCGGTCTGGCCGGCGCCGGCGAGGCGGTCTCGCCCAGTGTTTATGTGTCCATCGAGCCTTCAGGCCTTGTGAAGATCATCGCCCACCGCTCCGATATGGGCCAGGGCATCCGCACCAGCCTGCCGCAGGTGCTGGCCGATGAACTTGAAGCCGATTGGAGCCGGGTGGACATCGTTCAGGCCACCGGTGACGAGAAATACGGCTCTCAGAACACGGACGGCTCGCGCAGCATCCGCCGTTTCTATACGGCCATGCGTGAGGCTGGTGCCACCGCCCGGCTGATGCTGGAACGCGCGGCCGCTCGTGAATGGGGTGTCGATGTGTCCGACGTCGCGGCCCGGGAGCATGCCGTCCATCACGCGGCCTCCGGACGCAGCCTTGATTTCGGGGCTCTCGCGGGCCTTGCCGGGGATCTGCCGGTGCCGGGGGTCGATGAGATCACTCTCAAAGACAGCAACACGTTCAACTATATCGGCAAGGATGTGCGCATCGTCGATATGGAAGCCATTGTCACCGGCACTTCGCAGTTCGGCGTTGATGTGGTGCGCCCGGGCATGAAGCACGCCTCCATTGAACGCAGCCCCGTTCTGTTCGGCACTGTGGAGCGCTATGACGAGGCGGCCGCGCTGGCGGTGGCGGGCGTGGAGCAGGTCGTGCCGCTTCCGGCGGCCGGTGCTCCGGCGGCCTTCGCCCCCGTCGGCGGGGTCGCGGTGATCGCCACCAACACCTGGGCCGCCATACAGGGCCGGGCAGCGCTTAATGTTCAGTGGGCGCCTGGTTCGAATGCGTCCTATTCCTCCGAGCCCTATCGCGCGCAGCTCGAAGCGGCGTCCGCCCAGCCGGGTCATGTGGTTCGTGCGCACGGTGATGTGGATGCGGGCCTCGCGGCGGCAGCCTCGACCCATGAAGCCGACTATTATGCCCCGCATTTGGCCCAGGCGCCCATGGAACCGCCCATGGCCACGGCCGAGTGGGCGGCTGACGGCAGTTTGCAGATCTGGGCACCGACCCAGCATCCGCAAGGCGCCCGGGACACGCTGGCCGCCATTCTGGGGTTGGAGAAAGAACAGATCACCATCCACGTGACGCTGCTCGGCGGTGGCTTTGGTCGCAAGTCGAAGCCGGACTTCATTGTGGAGGCGGCCTTGCTGGCCCGGGAAGTGGGCGCGCCGGTCAAGGTGACCTGGACCCGCGAAGACGACATTCGCCACGGTTACTACCATTCGGTCAGTGCACAGAAACTCCGGGCCGGCCTCGATGAGCGCGGACGTGTGCAGGCGTGGCTGCACCGCACCACCTTCCCGTCCATCGGCGCCACGTTCGATCCCACGGCACGCCGCGGCAACAATGTGGAACTGGGCATGGGGGTTGTGGACCTGCCTTTCGACATTCCGGCCATGCGTTGTGAGAACGGGGAAGCGGAGGCGCATGTCCGCATCGGCTGGCTGCGTTCGGTAGCCAATATCTATCACACGTTTGCGGTTGGATCGTTCGTGGACGAACTGGCGCACAAGGCGGGACGCGACCCGAAGGCCTTTCTCCTCGACCTGATCGGCGCGCCCCGCATCGTCGATCTGACGCAGCACGGTGTGGCCGAGTTCTGGAACTATGGCGAGCCGGCCGAGCAGTACCCCATCGATACCGCCCGCCTGCGCGCGGTCATCGAGCGGGCGACAGACGAGGCGGGGTGGGGCCGGGCCCTGCCCGCCGGCCGTGGCCTTGGCCTTTGGGCCCATTACAGCTTCCTGTCGTATGTGGCCGTGGTGGTTGAGGCCGAGGTTGCGGACGACGGGACGCTGTCCATCCCGCGTGTGGACATGGCGGTCGATTGCGGCACCGTGGTGAACCCGGACCGGGTGCGGGCCCAGATGGAAGGGGCGGCCGTCTATGGCGCCAGCTGCGCCATGGAGGGGCAGATCACCGCCCGCGACGGCGCCATCGAGCAGAGCAACTTCCACGACTTCATCGTGGCGCGTCAGGATACGGCGCCCCGGGAGGTTCGGGTGCATCTGTTGGACTCCACCGCGCCGCCCACCGGCGTGGGCGAGCCCGGCGTGCCGCCTTTCATCCCAGCCTTGACCAATGCGGTGTTCGCTGCCTCGGGCAAGCGCGTGCGTGATTTGCCCATCGCGGAGCAGTTGCGCGGCTGAGCGCTTTCCAACGCTCATGATGATCCATGGCGCACCCCGTCGGGTGCGCCATTCTTTTTGGTGCCTCACGGGACTCTTCGGCACGCCCGGGTGGTGTTGACGTTGACGTTGACGTTAACGTCACCTAGGATCGCGCCATAATGAGAGAAACAGTCAGTCCGGCAGAACCCGCAATAAGCGGTGTCGTGCGGACACAAGACGATCCCAAACGGCCGGACCAGGCCGGGCCATTCCAGGGAGGACTGGGCCATGGAAGAACAGGTCGCCGACCACGATGGCCGTGGTGCGCTCTCCGACTACGAGGCCGACACGGCCGCCACCGAGTCGGGCGAGCGCTACTCCATCACCGAATTGTCCGAAGCGTTTCAGGTCACGCCGCGCGCCATCCGCTTTTACGAGGCTAAGGGGCTGCTCAGTCCCATGCGCAAGGGGCTTTCGCGCATCTATAGTCGGCGCGATCGGGTGCGCCTGTCGCTGATCCTGCGTGGGAAGCGCGTTGGGTTTTCGCTGGCGGAAATCAAGGAAATCCTGGACCTCTATGACTTGAATGACGGGCAGGAAGCGCAACTGCGCCATGCGATGCAAAAGTTTTACGAACGCATTGCGGTCCTGGAGCGCCAGCGCCAGGATATTGACGATGCCCTGGGGGAATTGCGCGGTGCCATTACGGCGCTGGAAACGCTCATCGAGGAAAAGAAACACAGCCCCGAGGCACGGGATGTGAGCGTTGTAGGGTTCGGGGTGTCGCCTGCGGCTCCCGGCGAGTGAGTCTGCGGCCTGCCGGTTCGCCTTCGCGCCGGCCTGGGCCATTCTTATGTGACTGGGACATCTCATGCGAGTGGATCGGTCCGTCGCAGACGGCATGATCCACCGGGTAGCGAAACAGAGGACACGTTATGGCCGTTTATGAAGCCCCGCTGGAGGATATCCGTTTCATCCTCTCCGACCTGCTGAAGATTGAGCGCTATGCCAATCTGCCGGGCTTCGCCGATGCGAGCCCGGATGTGGTGGACGCGATCCTCAATGAGGGTGCGAAAATCTCCCAGGACGTGCTGCTGCCGCTGAATGAAACCGGCGACCGTCAGGGCTGTACGTATGATGCCGAGGGCCGCGCGGTGAAGACGCCTGATGGCTTCCAAGACGCCTATAAGCTGTTTGCCGAAGGGGGGTGGGTCGGGCTGACCTCTGTGCCGGATTATGGCGGGCAGGGGATGCCGGCGGTGCTGGGCCTGGCATTCAATGAAATGGTGTCCTCCACCAACATGGCCTTTGGCATGTATCCGGGCCTGTCCCATGGCTGTTATTCCGCGCTTCTCCACCACGGCAGCGAGGAGCAGCGTCAGACCTATCTGCCCAATATTATCGCCGGTGAATGGTCCGGGACCATGAACCTGACCGAGCCCCAATGCGGCACCGATCTCGGTCTCATCCGCACGAAGGCCGAGCCGCAAAGCGACGGCACGTTCAAGATTTCCGGCACCAAGATCTGGATTTCCGGCGGTGAGCAGGATCTGACCTCTAATATCGTGCATCTGGTGCTGGCCAAGATCCCCGGCGGGCCGGATGGCATTAAGGGCATTTCGTTGTTCCTGGTACCGAAATTCCTTGTGAAGGAAGACGGCTCCCTGGGCGAACGCAACCCGGTCTTTTGCGGTGGCCTGGAAAGCAAGATGGGCATTCACGGCAATGCCACGTGCGTCATGAATTATGAAGGCGCCACCGGCTACCTCGTGGGTGAGGAGCACAAGGGCATGCGCGCCATGTTCACCATGATGAACGAAGCGCGCTTGGGCGTCGGCCTCCAGGGTCTGGCTATGTCCGAGATCGCTTATCAGAACGCGCTCGCCTTTGCCCGCGACCGACGCCAGGGCCGGGCGCTTACCGGTCCGGCCGAGCCGGACCAGCCGGCCGACAGCATTCTCGTGCATCCCGATGTGCGCCGTATGCTGATGGATGTGCGCAGCTTCAATGAAGGCGCCCGGGCGCTCCTGATGTGGACGGGTCTGTGGGGCGATCTGGAGCACAAAGCCGAAGACCCGGCGGTGCGTGAGAAGGCCGGCGATTACATGGCCCTCTTTACGCCGATCATCAAATCCTTCTTCACCGAGCGCGGCTTTGCGAATGCGGCACTGGCGCAGCAGGTGCTTGGCGGTAGCGGGTTCGTGAAGGACTATCCGCTGGAACAGTTTGTCCGCGATGCTCGCATTACCATGATCTATGAGGGCACAAACGGCATCCAGGCGCTGGATCTGGTAGGCCGCAAGCTCATGGCCAATAATGGCCGGGCGGTGACAACCTTCTTTGCTGATGTGGAGGCGCTGGTCACCGACTGCAAAGGTCAAGCCGAGTTGGCGCCTTTCGTCACGTCCCTGGAAACGTCCGTGGCGCACCTGAAAGAAGCCACCGACTGGATGGGCCAGAATGCGCTGGCGGACTTCAACAATGCCGGAGCAACGGCGGCCGATTATCTCAGCCTCTTTGCCATCACGGCGCTTGGTTATGTGTGGTTGGAAACCGCGCGCACCTGCGTGACCCGTCTGGGTGAAGGGGTGACCAACCCGGACTTCTATAAAACAAAGCTGACGACGGGCCGGTATTTCGTGGCACGCCACGCTCCGGAAGCGGCCCTGCATCTGGCTCGCCTGAAGACCGGCGCAGAACCGGTGATGGCACTCACGGCCGACCAGCTTTAAGACGGACAAAAACCGAGTGGGAGGATGGCATGTCGGTGTTGCAGGTGGAGCGCCCTGCGTGGCGCACGGAAGATATCGAAATCTTCGCGGAAGCTGCGTATCGCTTCTTTTTGCGCGAATGCGCCCCGCTGAATGAAAAGTGGATCGAGCAGGGCTATGTGGACCGGGACATTTGGTACAAGGCAGGCGAAGCAGGCCTGCTCTGTGCCATGGTTCCGGAAGAATATGGCGGTGCCGGGGGCACGTTCGCTCATGAAGCGATGATCGTGGAAGCCATGGCCCGTGCCGGTGTCGATGGTTTCGGTCTGCCGTTGCACAATGTCATTGTCACCCCCTACCTGGTCCATTACGGCACTGAAGACCAAAAACGCCGCTGGTTGCCGCGGTGCGCCAGCGGTGAACTGGTAACGGCCATTGCCATGACGGAACCGGGCACTGGTTCCGACCTGCAATCGATCCGCACCACCGCGCGGCTTGAAGGTGATGAATATGTCATCTCTGGCCAGAAGACGTTCATCACCAATGGTCAGACGGCGAACCTGATTTGTGTGGTCTGCAAGACCGATCCTGAACAGGGTGCGCGCGGCATCTCGCTCATTATGGTGGAGACGGACCATGCGCCGGGCTTCCGCCGGGGCCGCAACCTGAAGAAGATGGGGCAGAAGTCCCAGGACACGTCGGAACTCTTCTTCGATGGTGTGCGTGTGCCCGCAAGCAATCGGCTGGGCGAGGCGGCAGGGCAGGGCTTCATGCAGCTCATGTCCGAACTGCCACAGGAACGCCACCTGATCGGCCTGCAAGGGCTGGGGCGCATCGAAGCGGCACTTGAAGCCACCATCAATTACGTCAAGGAACGCGAAGCCTTTGGCAAGCGCCTGATCGATTTCCAGAACACCCAGTTCAAGCTGGCAGAACTGAAGACCGAGGCCACCATTGGCAAGGTGTTCATGAACTACTGCACGGGCCTGCTGCTGGAAGGCAAGCTCGACGCGGCGACCGGCTCCATGTCCAAATACTGGATGTCGGATCTGGAATGCAAAGTAACGGACGAATGCCTGCAGTTCTTCGGCGGCTATGGCTACATGGATGAGTACCCCATTTCCCGCATGTTCCGGGATGCCCGTGTGCAGAAGATTTACGGCGGTGCCAATGAGGTTATGAAACTTCTCATTGCACGGACGCTCTAAGAGACAACGAGACCAATCAGACCGGGAGATGTGCTGATGACTGACGCTTTCATCTACGACCATGTGCGCACGCCGCGCGGCAAGGGCAAGCGGGACGGCGCGCTGCACGAGATCACCGCGCTGCAACTGGCCACTCAGGTGCTTGAAGCCCTGCGGGATCGGAACAATCTGGACACGTCTAAAGTAGATGATGTCGTGCTGGGCTGCGTGGCGCCGATCAACGAGCAGGGGGCGGACATTGCCCGCATCGCCGTGCTCAACGCCGATTATGATGAAAGCGTTGCGGGTGTGCAGATCAACCGCTTCTGTGCCTCGGGCCTTGAGGCCGTGAACATGGCGGCGGCTTCTGTCATGGCTGGTCAGCACGACCTGACCATCGGCGGCGGTGTGGAAAGCATGAGCCGTGTGCCCATGGGGTCTGATGGCGGCGCCTGGGCCACCGATCCGGAAATTGCCTTCAAGAGCTACTTTGCTCCGCAGGGGATCGGTGCCGACATGATCGCCACCAAATGGGGTTTCAGCCGCGAAGATGTGGACGCCTATGCCATCGAAAGCCAGCGCCGGGCGGCTCATGCCTGGGAACAGGGCTATTTTGCGAATTCCGTCCTGGCAGTGAAAGATCAGCTCGGCCTGACCATTCTCGACAAGGACGAGCACCTGCGTCCGAATACGGACATGCAGTCTCTGGCGTCGCTTCAGCCGTCTTTCGCTGGTGCGGGTGATTTCGCCTTCGATGGCGTGATCCTGGCGCGCTATCCGGAAATCGAGGCGGTCACCCATGTCCACCACGCGGGCAACTCGTCCGGCATCGTGGACGGATCAGGCGCTGTACTCATCGGCAATGAGGACATCGGCAAGGAACTGGGCCTGACCCCGCGTGCCCGCATCCGCGCTTTCTCCTCCATCGGTTCCGAGCCGTCCATCATGCTCACCGGCCCGAGCCTGGTGACCCAAAAGGCGCTGGAGCGCGCCGGCATGACTGTGGACGATATCGACCTGTTCGAGTTGAACGAGGCCTTCGCCGCCGTCGTGCTCCTGATGATGCACAAGCTGAACATTCCGCATGACAAGATGAATGTGAATGGCGGCGCCATCGCCATGGGCCACCCGCTCGGCGCCACCGGCGCGATGATCCTGGGCACCGTGCTCGACGAACTGGAGCGGCGGGATCTGAACACCGCGCTCGTCACCCTGTGCGTCGGCGCCGGCATGGGCACCGCGACCATTATCGAACGGGTCTGACGCGCGTCCGCGCGTCCCCGCTGCGCCAACTCGATTGACGAAGGACAGATCATGCAACTTGATAATATGCGTTATGAGAAGGATGCGGACGGTATCGTCACCATTACGTGGGACATGCCGGGTCGCTCCATGAATGTGCTCAGCGCCGCGTCCATGGCCGATTTCAACAAGGCTGTCGCGGCACTGGCGGGTGATGAGACCGTGACCGGTGTGGTCATTACCAGCGGCAAGGCTGCTTTCCTCGCAGGTGCTGATTTAGCGGAACTCGGATCTTCTGGCGGCGGATCGGTTCCAGCCGACGAGCAGGCCGCGCTGCGTCAGGCGTTCGATTCCGCGTTCTCGCTCAACCGTATGCTGAGGGACCTGGAAACATGCGGTAAGCCGGTGGCGGCGGCCGTGAATGGCACGGCGCTGGGCGGTGGCCTGGAAATCGTGCTGGCCTGTCATTACCGCGTGGTGGCCGACGATGCCCGTATTCAGCTCGGCCTTCCCGAAGCGCGCGTGGGCGTTATGCCTGGCGCCGGCGGCACCCAGCGTCTGCCACGTATGATCGGTGCGGCCGCCGCGCTGCCGTTGATCCTGCAAGGCAGCAGCTTGAACCCGCAAAAAGCCCTTAAGGCGGGCGTCGTGCACAAGGTGGTGCCCGGCGACATGCTCATCGCTGAAGCCAAGCGCTGGATCAAGGAAGAAGGCGATGCAGTGCAGCCCTGGGACAAGAAGGGCTTCACGGTGCCGGGCGGTAATCCGTATGACAACAGCCAGACCTTCGTCATTGGCAATGCGCTCCTGCGCAAGCAAAGCCAGGGTAACTATCCGGCCCAGATCAACATCATGCGCGCCGTGTATGAAGGGTTGCTCGTGCCCATCGATGCGGGTCTGCGCATCGAGACGCGCTACTTTGTCGATCTGCTGCGCCGGCCGGAATCCAAGAACATGATCCGCTCGCTGTTCTTGTCCATGCAGGACCTGAACAAGCTGGCGCGTCGCCCGCAAGACATCCCCACCTACGAAATCAAGAAGCTGGGCATGCTGGGTGCGGGCATGATGGGTGCCGGCATCGCCTATGTCTCCGCCATGGCGGGCATGGAGGTCATCCTCATCG
>CAZVEE010000017.1:0-49194 GCA_964625525.1 uncultured Alphaproteobacteria bacterium
GCGCCGGGGCTGACCGTGCGCTCGGTGGCCGGCGGCATGCTGGTGCAGACGCGGGATGCGGGCCGTGTGGGGCCGGCGGACCTGAACGTCGTGACCAAACGCGCACCGTCGCAAGCAGAGCTGCGCGACCTGCTGTTTGCCGTGCGGGTTGCCAAACATGTGAAATCGAACACCATTGTTTATGCCAAGGACGAAGCCGCTGCCGGCATCGGTGCCGGCCAGATGAGCCGGGTCGACGCGGCGCGTATCGCCGCGCTCAAGGCCAGGGAGGCCGCCGAGGCGGCGGGGCTTTCCGTTCCATTGACCGAAGGCTCGGTGGCGGCATCGGACGCGTTCTTCCCCTTTGCCGATGGCTTGGAGACAGTGATCGCGGCTGGGGCTACGGCGGTGTGTCAGCCGGGGGGCTCCATGCGCGATGACGAGGTGATCGCGGCGGCGGACGCCGCGGGCATTGCCATGGTCTTTACCGGCATGAGACATTTCCGGCACTGATCTTGCCAGCACTCGCGGCAGGACATGCGGGGGGGTATTCATGCTGATTTTCCGTTGGGCGGTGCTGGCGCTCTTGGCCGTGATGGCGCTGATCGTGGCCGGGGTGAGCGTGCTTTTGCACGGCCATTCCACGGGCTGGCTCATTGCCAAGCAGCCTCTCGAGGCTTGGCAGGATGCGCTGGCGCCGCATCTGATGGTCGTGCGCCCCTCCTCGACTGGGCCTGATGGGGCGCCGGTCTTGCTCATCTTTTCCGGCTGTGGCGGGGTGAGTGAGCACTTGCGCGGCTGGGCCGAGCTGGGCGCGGAGGAAGGTTTTCTCAGCGTTATCGTGGACAGCTTCACGCCGCGCGATATCAGCCGCGACGAGGCCATCGCGACCGTGTGTGAAGGCTCCAGCTTTTGGGGCCGGGAGCGGGCGGGCGATGTGGCGGCTATGCTGGCCATGACCCGGCGCATGAATGGGGCGGATCCCTCTCGCGTGGTGCTGCTGGGCCAGTCCCATGGGGCGTGGGCGATTATGGATCTCATGGCCATGGATCTGGCGCGCAAAGGACCCACCAATGTGTGGCCGCGCGTGGAGCCGGGCTTGCGGGATGGGGTCGTGGGGACGGCGCTGTTCTATCCCTATTGCGGGGTGTTTTCGCTGTCGGCGAGCCGGGGTTGGCAGCACCAGCCACGCAGCCTGCTGCTGTTGGCGCAGGACGACACTGTCACCTCGCCCTTGGCCTGTCTGGAAGCCGCCGACGTGCTGCAAGCGGCCGGCGTGGAGATGTCGGTGACCCAGTTTCCGGGCGTCGATCACGCGTTTGATCAGACCATTTTTCCACCGGACAGCCGGCTCTCCCATGATCCCGACGCCACGCGTGTCGCGCGGGAGCAGGTGCGGGCGTGGCTGCGCAGCAGTGTCAGCCCCTGAAAGCTGGCGCCCGGCGTAGTTTAAGCGGCAGGAACAGCAATAGCCCGCCCACGAGCAAAACAGCGACCACGCCAAGCCCAGCCCGCTGGGAGACGAGATGGGTGACAATGCCGATACCCACTGGCCCCATAAATGCGGTGATGCGGCCCGACAAGGCATAAAGGCCGAAGGCTTCCGTCACATTTTCTTCTGGTGCCAAGCGTGCCATCAGCGTGCGGCTGGCGGATTGGGTCGGGCCGCCGCCGGCGCCGATAAAGGCGGCGGCGATGAGGAATGTGATTTCGCGCCAGGAACTCATGAAGCCGTCCGTCTCGGACGGGGGCACCTGCACCAGACCGAACAGGACGCTCTCCGGGCCGATGGACATGGCGCCCAGCGTGCCCACCAGAAGGGCGCTGACCCCAATGATCACCGTGCGCTTGGGCCCCAGATGCCGGTCGAGAAAGCCGCCCGCCACCGCGCCAACAGCAGCGGCGAGAATGAGAAACACGCCGGCCACCCCCGTCTCTCCGGGGCCCCAAGCGAACAGGCCGATGGCGTAGACCATGCCGAACACAAAGAGCGCGTTGAGGCCGTCATTGAACAGCATGCGCGCGAGCAGGAACCGGGTCAGGTCGCGATAGGGGCGCAGCGGCAAGCGGCGGATCGTATGCGACAGCGTCTGCAGGGCGTGGCGCACGGCCTCGCGAAACGGCCGGCCCTCGCCGCGATGATCCGGCGCGAACAGGAACAATGGCAGCACGAAGACGATGAACCACAGGGCCGAAAAGGGCCCGGAAAAGCGGGTCGGCTCGTGCGCGTCGGCATCAAGGGCGAGCAACGGGTCGGCGGGCAGGAAGGAGATGGACACGTTCTCCAGGCCCGGCAGCGAGACGAGCACCAGAAGCAGCATAATGGCGATCAGGCCACCGAAATAGCCAGCCGCGAAGCCAAAGCCGCTGAGCCGGCCCATCTGCTGGGGTGGCGCCACATCGGGCAGCATGGCGTTGTAGAAGACATAGGCAAATTCAAGCGCGATCCCCGCCATCACCATGACCGCGAGCATGCCTGCGATACCGTGGGGGGCGCCGGGATAGGCGAACCAGTGGGCCGCGGCCATGACCACATAGATGGCGGAAAAAGCGAAGAGCCAGGGCTTTCGCCGGCCCGCAGCATCGGAAATGGCCCCGAAAATCGGGCTGAGGATCGCTGCGATGAGCCCACCCAGCCCCAGCGCATAGCCCAGCAGCGCCTGACCTTCGGCCGGGTCGCCGATGACGGTGCCGACGAAATAGGGCGCGAAGATAAACGCGGCCAGGATCGAGTAGTAGGGCTGAGCGGCGCAATCATAGAGCGCCCAGCCGGCCTGTCCGAGCCAGGCGGGCTGGGCCGTCCCTTTGCTGGCGTCGGTGCCATGGTCGCGTGGGGCGTCGCGCGCCAGAGTGCGGGAGCGCGGGTCGTCGGCGGCAAAGGCACGCGGGCGCAGAGGCGAGCGCGCCAACTCGATGCGCGGAAAGTAGCCGTAGGTCATCAGGTCGCTGCAGTGGAGAGGTCAGGGCCGGCATACCGGCCACCCAGGCCGGAAATGAGGTCACGGATCTGACTTCCCGCAAGGGAGAGCTTCGCGCTGTTGAGCGGACCGGAGGATTCCATGTCCTGAACAAGCGCAATGACACGCTCCACGTCCAGGCTGTTTTCTTCCAGCCACATCGTCACGATCTCCCGCCCCGAGTGCACATCGCCGTGCCGTTCCCCACCATGGCCGATGACCACATCCGTAAGCAAGCGCTGCTGACGGAACAGGTCCTCCACGGTGCGGCGGATGGCAAGGCGTTCCCAATGCTCATCAGAGCCGAGATCATAGGCGTCGGCACGCAATTTATCGAGGTGCAGTGCCTCGCCGAGCGCAAAATAGGCACAGGCCGTTTCGGTGACACTGAGGGGACCGTTCGTGGCCACGTCGATAATGTCGCAGGCGGAGGCGAGGGGCTCCAGCATGGCGATGCCGCGTGCCACGTCCGCGCTCAGCCCATCCTCGGCGGCTTGAGCGATACGGGCGGTCATACGGTCGGCTTCGAAGGGCGACAAGGTGGCCTCGATACGGCTCGCCAGAGCGTGGACCGGGTGGCGATACGCCTCGATGGCGGCGCTCATGCGCAGATCGCCCGGGCGGTAGCGCAGGAACCATAGGACCTGGCGGCGCAAGAAGACCCGGATGGCCTCATAGGCCTTCAACTGGGCAAAGGCCGGCGCCTGGCCATCATGGGCATGAATGCCGGTCCGCAGGTCCGGAAGGGAGAAGACATCGCGCGCGATGACATAGGCGCGCACGATCTCCGGCACGGGCACGCCCATGCTCTCTTGAATACGGCTGACAAAAGTGAGCCCGGCGGTGTTCACCAGATCATTGGCAAGCAGGGTCGAAATGATCTCCCGGCGCAGGCGGTGGCCGGTCAGGGCCGGGCGGAAGTGCTGCTGCAGCGGTTTCGGGAAATAGCCGATGAGATCGGTTTCCAGATGCGGGTCATCCGGCACCGCGGTCGGCACTAGGGAATCGAACAAGGCGATCTTGGAATAGGCCAGCAGCACCGCAATTTCCGGGCGGGTCAGCCCATAATTGGCTTCCTTCAGATCCCGGATGGCATCTTCATCGGGCAAGAATTCCACCGAGCGGGTGAGCGCGCCGGAGCGTTCCAGCAGCCGCATGAAGCGGGTATGGGCATCGATATCGGCAGGCGACGTGATTTCCGCGAGCGTGAGCGCCAGGGTTTGATCGTAATTGCTTTCCAGGACAAGCTGGGCCACCTCATCGGTCATGTCCTCCAACACCGCGTTGCGCGCATCCACGGTGAGCGCGCCGCCGGATACGACCGTATCAAGAGCGATCTTGATATTCACTTCGTGGTCGGAACAGTCAACTCCGCCCGCATTGTCCACGAAATCTGTGTTGATGCGCCCGCCAGCGCGCGCATAGTCGATGCGCCCGCGCTGAGTTACGCCCAGATTAGCGCCCTCGCCGATCACCCGTGCGCGCACCCGGTGGGCGTCAATGCGCAAGGGGTCGTTGGTGCGATCGCTGACCTGAATGTGGGCCTCGTCGCGAGCCTTGATGTATGTACCAATGCCGCCGAACCATAACAAGTCCACCGGTGCGGCCAGGATGGCGCTGATCAGCTCATTAGGGGCGATCGCGCCGGGCGCGCCGCCCAGGGCGCTGGCGGCTTCCGGTGACAGCGTGATTGATTTGCTCCGGCGACTGAAGATCCCGCCACCACGCGAAATGAGCGAGCGGTCGTAATCGGCCCAGGACGATCGAGGCAGGGCGAAAAGGCGCTGCCGCTCTGCATAAGACGCCGCAATATCCGGGTCCGGATCGAGAAAGATGTCTCGATGGTCGAACGCGGCCACCAGGCGGGTCTGTGTGGACAGCAGCATGCCATTGCCGAAGACGTCGCCAGACATGTCGCCCACACCGGCGGCTGTGAAAGGCGTGGTCTGAATATCCGTACCCAGCTCACGGAAGTGCCGCTTTACCGCTTCCCAGGCGCCGCGGGCGGTGATGCCCATTTTCTTGTGGTCGTAGCCCACGCGCCCGCCCGATGCAAAGGCGTCACCGAGCCAAAAGCCATAGCTCGCGGCCACGTCATTGGCGATGTCGGAGAAGGTCGCGGTGCCTTTGTCGGCAGCCACGACGAGATAGGTATCGGCCTCGTCATAGGCGACAACCCGTTGGGGGGCGTTGATGCCGGCATCCGTAATGTTGTCCGTAAGATCGAGGAGGCCAGAGATAAACAGCCGATAGCAGGCGATGGCCTCTTCCACCACCGCATCGCGCGAGGCGCCCGGGCCGGGCAAGTGTTTGGGCACGAAGCCGCCTTTGGCACCCACCGGCACAATGACGGAGTTTTTAACCAGTTGGGCTTTCACCAGGCCCAGCACTTCGCTGCGGAAATCCTCCGGCCGATCAGACCAGCGAATGCCGCCGCGCGCGACCTTGCCGCCGCGCAAATGCACGCCTTCAAAGCGGGGCGAGTAGACGAAGACCTCGTAAAGAGGTTTGGGCTGGGGCAGGCCCTGGATCTTCTTGCTTGCGAATTTGATAGACAGATAGGTCTTGGCGTCGCCGTCATCCGTCAGCTGATAGAAATTCGTCCGCTGGGCCGCGGTGATCAAGTTCATGAACCGGCGGATGATGCGATCAATGTCCAAAGACTGCACCGCATCAAGGGCGGTGGTGATGTCGGCAACGATCTGTTCCAGCTTGTCGCAGCGCTCTTCCTCGCTGCGGCTGATATCCGGATCAAAGCGCCATTCGAACAACTGCACCAGCAGGCGGGCGATTTCAGGCTGTTCACACAAGCCGTTGACGATATAGGCGTCGGAATAGGCCACGCCCACCTGGCGCAAAAAGCGTGACAGAGCGCGCAGGATG
This sequence comes from uncultured Alphaproteobacteria bacterium, assembly GCA_964625525.1. GTDB lineage: Bacteria > Pseudomonadota > Alphaproteobacteria > JAJFIK01 > JAJFIK01 > CAZVEE01. The sequence continues at coordinate 5,820 of CAZVEE010000017.1, forward strand.
ACCACTTCGCGCCAGGTCAACGCTTGATCCACCACCAGACGATTGAAGCCGTCGTTCTCGGCCTTGCCGGACCAGATGGCGCGGAAAGCGGTCTCGAACGGGTCCTTCACCGCATCAAGATCAATACTCTGGCCCAGGCGATGGGTCATGATGAAATCGTGAATGAAGATCTTGCGTCCGTCCGTGTCCGTTTCCGGATCGACGCCGCCGGCCGTGGCGCCCGCGTCGCGCTCTAATTCAACCGTATACGGTACTTCTTCGCTGACTTTCAGCCCCATATTTTCCAGGACCACCAGGCAGTCGCTCAGTGGGATGGGGCGGCCCCAGTGATAGAGTTTCAAACGAACTTCCGTCACCGGATCACCAGGCAGGCGATAGAAATGCAGGTCAAGTGCGGGTTTGGCACCGAGGACATCAATGCGATCCAGGTCCTGGATCGCGGTGGTCACGGCAAAGCGCTCGCGGTAATTGGAGGAAAACCCTTGCGCGTAGCGTGCCGCCAGGGCTCGGCCCCGCGCGGTGCCATGATGGTGCGCCAAGGCTGTTTCCAAGTCGCTCTGCCAGTCCCGCATATAGCCGTCGATGGTGTGTTCCAGCGCGCGCAAATCCACGCGGGTGGCGCTCTCCACGTCGCGGCCGATGATGAAGTGGACACGGATCAATGGAGAGCCGGCGCCGAAACTGGGCGTGAAGGCGGAGACGCGACCCTCGAACGCCTCGCGCAACAAATGGGCGATGCGCTGGCGCAGGTCCGTGTCGTATTTGTCGCGCGGCACATAGACGAGTACGGAGGCAAAGCGGTCGAAGCGGTCATAGCGGGCGAAAATCTTCGTATGCGGCCGTTTTTGCAGGCGTAAAATGCCGGTACATGTCTCCAGCAGTTCGTCTACTGAGGCTTGGAACAGTTCGTCGCGTGGATACGTCTCTAGGATATTGCCCAGGGCGCGTTCATCGTGGGAATCCTGGGGGATCTGCGCGCGCTCCAGGACCAGGGCAATCTTGCGGGACAACAGGGGAATGTCGCGGGGGCTGCGGTTATAAGCAGCGGCCGTGAACAGGCCTACCAGGCGACGCTCGCCGATGACGGCGCCGGCACGGTTGTAGCGCTTGATGCCGATGTAATCCATATAGACGCGTCGATGCACGCGGGAACGCACATTGGCTTTGGATACAATGATGGGCTGAGGCGAGAGCAGGAACTCGCGCACTTCCGGGGTCATCACCACCATCTGCCCGCGCCGGCGCAGCACGCGCGCTTCCGGGTCACGCAAGAGCCCGAGACCCGTCTCTGTGCGGACGACCAGCTCGCCACTTTCCGCATCGCCGACGATCTCATAATCGCGCATGCCGAGAAACGCGAAGTGATCGCCCAGCAACCAGTTCAGGAACGCGACCGACTCGCGCAGATCATTGCGATCAATTGTGGGGGGTGCGGAGCGTTGCAGGTCCAGGACTGCATCATTGAGGTTGGCTTGCATGGCGCGCCAATCATCCACGACCACACGCACATCGGACAGCACGGAGACGATTTGGGCTTCAATCGTCTTGCATGTCGCGTCGTCCGGCTGGCGATCGATTTCCATATGCATGATCGATTCGCGGAAGAAGCCTTTTTCGCGGGCATAGCGTTCGGCCCAGGAGTCGCGCTCGACCACTGCGGCCCGTTCGATCTGAAGGCGCTGGCCCTGCGCGTCGCGTTGGACCTCCAGGATGGGATGGAGGATGCGGCGCACCGGATAGCCGCCGGCGTTTAACTCGCCAAGGACGGAATCGATGATGAAGGGCATGTCGTCGGTGACGACCTGGATCACCGTATGGGGGCTGGCGAAGCCGTGGACCTCGCGCACGGGGTTGTAAACGGTGACGAGGCGCTGGCCCGGGGCCCGGCGCTCGATCAGCTGCCAGATGGAGCGGGCCACATTGGCCAACGCTTCCGGGTCGTACTGCTCCAGGTCGTCCACATCCGAGGGTTCGAACAGGGCGTGCACAAACCCGGTGAAACCGCTTTCGCTGCTTTGCTCGCCGCCGTCGAGCATGGCGGCGGTGCGCTCCACCGTGCCCTGGCGTAAGGAGTCGGGTTCGCCGCCGTCGCGCCTGTCCTCGCCCGTCATGGTGTCCTCTCCGGCCGTCTTGGTCTTACCCACCTATTTATGCCGCGCGGACCGGGCTGGTACCAGAACCCCGCGCCGATCACAGGCCCGTATTTACCATGGAGGGATCTTCAGAATTGTGAAATCAGTGGCTTAGGCGGGGGGCCAGTCGTGCCGCCAAGGCACGGGCAAGCAGCCCGGCCAGCGCGGCAATGCCCAGAAGGGTGGCGAGCAGCACCGGATCAGGCCGGGCCCAGGCATGGTGCAGCGCCATCAACAGGCTGACGGGCAAAAGCAGAGCCAGCACATGGGCCAGGCGTGGCGCCGATGTGAGCGCCATGGCCCCAGCCGCCAGCATCAGACCCAGGCTGAACACCCCTGCGTCCGGAGGGCCGAGGGCGGGCAGAACCAGCGGCACGGCCGCCGCCCAGGCCCAGGCCAGGACATGCAGGCCCGCGCCATGCAGCTCCGCCCATTGGTTCAGCGCCGCGTCATCCGGGTCTTCATCCACCAAGGTCCGGTGGAGCCAGGCGAGGGCGCCCAACACCGCAACGCACAGGACCGCCCAGGTCAACACCGCCGCTGGCGCGACCGCCGCCGTTAGACCCGCCAGCCCCCCGACGCCGAGCCCGCCGGCGGCCACGAGCCCAAGGGCCAGGCGCGCCGCCATGTGCATTCGGGCGCGCTCGCCGGGTGGCAGGGCCAATTGTGTCGTGATCTCCCGGTGAGGCCAGTCGGGGTCAGCGTGCACCGCCGCCGGCTCGACCGCCAAGAGTCCGTGCGCGAGCGACGGCGCCGTGCCGTCCCCGATGCCATGGTCATTCATACCCATACGCCGCCAAACCAGACCCCGCGCTGATGTCAGCGGGGCCGGGTTAACAACCGCCTAATGACCCGCGCCGCCAGAAGGCGGTGCCATTGCGTGGCGGTGCGGGGTAGGCTCGCGCAGGGCCCGCGTCGCGGCGGGCTGATCGGGTTAGGCAGCAGAGGGGCAAGCCGTGGGCGCGTGGCACGAAGTGGTTCTTTTTGATCTGGAGTTCACGGCCTGGTCGGGCTCGCGGGCGCGGGGGTGGAGCGATCCGGACGAGTATCGGGAAGTGGTGCAGATCGGCGCGCTGCGGCTCGACGCGCACACAGGCGCCGAGCTGGGGGCTTTTTCCTGCTTGGTCAAGCCGGTGTTGAACCCGGTGCTGTCGCCGTTTTTTACGGCTCTGACCGGAATTACCGAGGATCGGTTGGCCGGTGAAGGCCTCAGCTTTGAACCGGCCTATGAAGCATTTTTGCGCTTTCTGGGGCTAAGGCCGTTGGTCTGCTATGGCTGGGATCACGAGGTGATCGCGGAGAACATTGCCCTTTATGGCCTTGGCGACCGGTTGAAAGCGGTGCCGGCGGGCAACCTGCATCGCTGGTTCGCGGCGCGGGGGATCGACCCGGCGTCGGTCTCATCGGCCGATCTGGCGAACGCGGTGGGCGTGCCGCAGGCGGCGTCTGGGCGCCGTCATGACGCGCTTGAAGACTGCCGCAGCATTGCGGCCGCTGTGCGCCATGTGATGGCGCGGGGCATGCCGTCGCCGTTTCTGGTGGCTCAGCCCGTGGGGCGGCCGCAGGGCATGGCATCGCTGCGCGCGCGGGCATGAGACTGCTGACGCTCAATATCTGGAATTTGTTTTTCTCGGCCCATCGGACGGCGCGGATGGCGGCCATTGCCACGGCACTGCGCGAGGGACCGTGGGATGCGGTGGCGCTGCAGGAGATGTGGCCCGTGCCCGAGCGGGCGCAGTTCGATGCGTGCGGCTATGCCCATGCGCGTGACATGGAAGAGCCGTGGAGCCGGCCGCAGAACTGGCTGCTGGCGCCGGCAATGATTGTCGGCTTCCGTTGGATCCTGGATTCCGGCCTGCGGACCTTAAGTCGGTGGCCGATCCGGGAGACGCGGGCGCTACGCTATCGTTCCGGACTGACCTGGCACCGCCGGCTCACTCATCCGGAGACGGTGGTGCGCAAAGGAGCGCTGGCCTGCTTGATCGAGACGCCGCATTTGGGGTCGGTCTGGCTGGTGAACACGCATCTGGTGGCGTCGACCCGGCATCACAGCAACAATACGGAGCGGCGCGACCAGCTGGCCCAGTTGCAGCCTTGGATCGCGGCGCTGCTGCCGACGGCACCGGTAGTGCTGGCGGGAGACCTCAATATGGGCCCACCGATCCCGGGCTCGCGAGCCGAGACAGACGAGCCTGACTTCTGGGACCAGATGCGCGCTGGGCCTTTGGCGGATTTTCAAGAAGCGCCGGAGCAGGCAGCCGCGGCGACCTGGTGCGACCGGGCGAACCCTTATGTGGCCCAAAGCATGGACCGGGAGAGTGCGCGGCTCGACCATATTCTGGCCGGTCCTGGGTTGCAGGCGTGCGACGGGGCGGTGTGCCTGACCGAAGCCGTTGATCTGGACGGCGGCGCGCGGGGGCCACTGTCGGACCATTTCGGGGTTGAGGCCGTCATCAAGCGCGACCCGACATGGATGTGAGCCTTGTCACACCAGCCGGTTGTGCCGTTTCGCGACAGCGCGAATCAGCTGCCATGATCCGCCCTGTGCGTGAGGGGGATAACGGGCGGGAGACCGTGCTCCCCGACCCATCCCTTGAGAAATGCGTGCGCGCCCCATGACCCTGTCAGCCCTGCAAGAGATGTCCGCCGGCCCGGCAGGACTGTGGCACTATTGTCCGGAAACGGATGAGGTGACTTGGTCCGGCGAGGCCCTGCGGGTGTTGAACCGAACGGATGCGCAGATCCCTGTTGGCCTGCGCGACTTTCTGGGCCTTTGTCAGGATGATGAGCAGGTGCGCGTTGCCGGGTTGATGCGCGATGCCATTTTGACGGGCAAACCCTTCGACACTCAGACTTGGTTTCGGGATGTGGGGGGGCGCACCTGGCCAGTGCGTGTGTCGGGCGCGCCAGCACCGGAAGGCCGGCGGGCCGTCAGCGGCTTCGTGCTTGACCTGTCCCAGGCCGACGCCTCGGCGCGCGCGCAAGAAGCGGCAAGCGAAGAGGCCCATGCAGCCAATCGGGCGAAATCAGAATTTCTGGCCATGATGAGCCATGAAATCCGTACGCCGATGAATGCCATTCTGGGCATGCTTGATCTGTTACAGTCCACGCCGCTGGCGGGAGATCAGCGGGCGCATTTGGATTTGGCGCAAGATTCGGCGCGGGCGCTGCTGTCGATTATTGACGATATTCTGGATTTCTCCCGCCTTGACGCGGGGCGCATGGACCTGGAGGCGATCGAGTTCGATTGTGCCCAGATCGTCCATAGCGCGGTGTCGATCCTGAAGCCGCGGGCACAGGACAAGGGACTGGAGTTGGCCGCGCAAGTCGCGCCAGTGGTGCCGGGAGTTCTGCGCGGGGATCCGGGGCGGGTGCGCCAGATCTTGCTGAACTTGTTGTCGAATGCCATCAAGTTCACCGAGATGGGCTCGGTCTGCGTTAGCGTGTCCGCGGTGACCCTGGACAAGACGGTGGCACGGCTGCGCTTTGAAGTGCGTGATACGGGAATCGGTATTCCCGAGACCGTCCGCATGCGGCTCTTCTCTAAGTTCATTCAAGCAGACAGTTCCATCCGTCGGCGCTATGGCGGCAGTGGTCTGGGCCTGGCTATTTCCAAGCAGCTTGTGGAGCTGATGCACGGCGCCATCGGAGTGACGAGCACGGAAGGGGTGGGCAGCACTTTCTGGTTCGAGTTGCCGCTGGCGCGCTCTGACCGCGAGCATCTGCCGGGCCGGGCCGCACGCCCCGGTGTGGCGCATACGGACAAGCCATTGTCAATCCTGGTGGCGGAAGACAATGCCATGAACCAAACCGTGATCCGCGCCATGCTGGACCGGTTGGGGCATCAGTGCGAAGTGGTAAGCAACGGCAAGCAAGCCGTGCGGCGGGCTCAGGCCGGACATTTTGACCTGGTGCTGATGGATATCGAGATGCCGGAACTCGACGGGGTGATGGCGACGAAGATCCTGCGCATGCTGCCTGACCCAGTCTCGCGCCTACCCATCATTGCGCTCACCGCTAATGCGTTGTCGGGTCAACGGGAGCAATACTTGGCGGCTGGTATTACGGATTATGTGTCCAAGCCCATCGATGCCACGGCGTTGGCCGAAACCATCGAGCGGTGTCGCAGCGACCGGGCCGGGACCCCACGCCCAGCCCCGACACCCAAGCGCGAGGGTCTGCGTGACTTGGTCCGCTCCTTAGGCTGATTATCTTGTCACAAAAAAACCGGCCAGGACGCGGTGTCTGGCCGGTTTTGCTTTGCCTGGGGCGCGGGCGGGGTGAGAACCCCGCCCGACGGTCTCACTGCTCTTCGGCGGGGGGCTCTTCCGCCGCCGGGGCGTCGGTTTCTTCCGCGCCACCTTCCATGTCATCGAGAATGGCTTCCATCTCGTCCATGGTGGCGTTCATGCGCGCAATCAGCGCCTCATAAGGTGCGGGCGTGGCCATATCGAGGCCGGTGCCCAGCATCAGGTTATAGGGATAATCCGCACCACCTGCTTTCAGCATGGTGATGAAAGCGTCACGGATTTCCGTATTCCCCTCACCGATTTCCCGCGCCATATATGCCGCCGCCGCGATGGAGGTGGAATACTGGAAGACGTAGAAATCATAGTAGAAGTGCGGGATATAGGCCCACTCGATCCCATACAGATCATCGATCTGCATCACGCCTTGGTCGTGGCCGTGATAGCGCTTCAGAAGATCAAGGTAGATCTCGCTGAAGCGGGCTCCGGTGAGCACTTCGCCTTCGCCCACCAGTTCATTCACGCGCAGTTCGAACTCCGCGAACATGGTCTGGCGGAAGTAGGTCCCGCGCAGCGACTCCAGGCCTGCGCCAAGATAGTAAAGACGCTCTTCCGGCGTCTCGGCGCGCGCCACGACGAGGTCCTGTAGCAGCATCTCGTTCATGATGGCGGCCGTCTCGGCCACGAAAGTCGCATAAGAGGCGGTTTCCCAAGGCTGTTCGGCATTGGCGAGAACCGAGTGCACCGCATGCCCGAGTTCATGGGCAAACGTGGACGCGCTCTCATAGTTATCATTGTGGTTCAGCAGCACATAGGGGTGCACGTCATAGGCCGCGCCGAACATGTAGGCACCAGAGCGCTTACCAGGCTGAGGATAGACATGCATCCAGCGGTCTTCGACGCTCATGTCATAGGCCGCCACATATTCCTCACCCAGAGGTTCGATCGCCTCTCGGGTCAGTTCGATAGAGGTCTCGATGCTGTACTCTTTGTCCAGATCAACGAGCGCCGGATAGATGTCGTAATAGCGCAGCTCATCCTCGATGCCCAGCATCCGCTTGCGCAGTTCGAAGTAGCGGTGCAGCGTCGGCAGCGCTTCGTTCACTTCCGAGACCAGCGTGCGATAGACCGCTTCCGGCATATTGTCGCCGAACAAGGCGCGGCCGAGAGAGCCCTCATGGTTGCGCGCTTCGGTCTGGAACTTCAGGCCTTGCAGGTGGCTGTTCAGCACCGTGCCCATGGAGTTCTCATAATCCTTCCAGGTGCCCCAGAAGGTTTCAAACACGAGCCGGCGATCATCGCGGCTCTGGGCTTGGCGAACGAGCGTGTAAGCGGATTGATTGAGCGTAACTGTCTCGCCATTCGACAGGGTGATCTCTTCCCACGGAAGATCTGAGTTTGCCAGGATGCCGTAAATGGTGTTGGGCGCCGAGGTCAGGATGCCGCTCGCCGCCATCAGCTGTTCGCCCTCGGGGCTGAGCGTGTGGGGGGCTTGGCGCAGGGTATTTTCCAGACCAGCGCGGTGGCGCTCCAGTTCCGGTTCCTCGGCAAGGAAGGCGCGGATCTGCTCTTCCCCAATGGCGAGCACTTCCGGGCTGTACCAGCTCACGGCTTGGCCGAATTCGCTGAGAAGCGCTTGGGACAGCTGACGGCGTTCCTGATTTTCGGCGATGCGGGTGTCTTCATCGGCCTTCAGGGTGGCGTAAACCAGAAGGCGAATGGCATCCTTGTACAGCTGCGAAATCCGATCGGATGCCACAAGCAGGGATTGCGCGCTCTCGCCCAGTGTGCCTTCAAGCGCCCGCAGCTCAACGAACTGCGCGCGGACCGTGTCGCGCTCGATGCTCCAGTCTTCCGGCGTGGCATAGAGATCCGTCAGGTCCCAGATATAGCGCTCGTCGACAGTTTCTTGCGTTTCGTCGCCGGTGGTCGCGTCCTCGACACTGGCCGTCTCGGTGCTGACAGCTTCACTGGCGTCCGGCGCGGTGGCCTCAACGGCGGGCGTTTCCGGCGCGGCGGCTTCGGTGGTCGGCGCGGTATCGCGGGTTTCGCTGGTGTCCTGGGGCGCGTCGCAGGCGACCGCCAGAAGGCTCACCCCGGCCAAAAGGCCAGTCAAAAGCCAGGTACGGGTTGCAGTCATGGATTAAGTCTCCCCTCAGCTCGCTAGTGCCGCCGTAATGGCGGTTCGGCGGCATCTTTCCAGGTCTAAGGCGTTTGGTCAAAGCATCAGCCTTGTCAAAGGCGTAATCGCTCGTCGCGCCCAGTTATCGAAACCGTAATCCTTATACGTAGGATAGGGGGCTGATGACGCATCCAATCGCTCAATCCGGACCGTGCCCACGGAAGTTCCCCCATGCCCTTCGCCACCGTTCTCGCCGATTTGATGCAGTCCGCGGGGGCGTGGTTGGACCCGGCGTCGGCGCGGCGACACCGGGACGTGGCCGCGATTCTGGCCGAAACCGGCCTGCCGCCGGTGCGGGGCCAAGACCTATCGAATGCCGTGCGTCGGCTGGCGATCATTGTGCAATCCATGACCGACGCGGTGATGATTGCCGGACCAGACGGGCGCATCGAATGGGTCAATGACATCTTTTGCCGCCAGACCGAGTATCCGCTCGAAGAGGTGCTTGGTCGCCCCGCGAGCGCGCTTTTACACGGGCCGGCGACGAACCGGCGTCAGGTGGACGCCCTGGTGGCCCAGCTGGCGCGCGGTGAGACGGTGACTGCAGAGCTTTTGTACTACACCAAGGCGCGTAAAGCCTTATGGGTGGAAACAATGGTCAGTCCTGTTTACGACGCCGGCGGGGCCCTCTCCCATTACATCGCGATCGATCGGGATGTGACCCAGCGGGTGGCGACCGAGCGGGGCATGAAAGAAGCAACCCGTGTCGCCGAGGCGGAGCGCCAGCGCTATGAACTGGCGGTACGCGGATCATCCGATGGCATCTGGGATTGGTTAATCGATTGTGATGCGGTTGTTTATTCTGACCGCTTTAAAGCCCTGCTCGGATATGAGGGCGAGAGCTTTCCCGACCATTTCTCTAGCTTGCAAGATGCGTTGCATCCGGATGAGCGAGACCATGTGCTGGCCGCGCTCGATCGGCATTTAAAGGGCCATGAGCCGTTTGACTGCCAGTGCCGTTTGCGTCTGGCGGATGGGTCCATGCGGTGGTTTCGCATCAAAGGTCAGGCGGTCTGGGCCAAGGATGGGGCGGCTCGGCGCATGGCGGGCAGCATCAGCGATATTGACGATCTCATGTCGAGCCGCCTGGAGGTGGAGGAACAGCGCGCGGCTGTTGAGCGCTCGGAAGAGCACCTGCGCATGGCGCTCGATATCGGCAACACCGTGGCGTGGCAGGCGGATTACTCGGCGCGAACATTCGAGGTGTCGGCCGGGTTCGAAAAAATCTTCGGTAAAGGGGTCACCGGCGAAGTGGTTTTCGGCAAAGGCGTCTGGCATGTGACGCATCCAGAAGACCGGAAACTCACCAAACAAAGCTGGCTTGACCATGTGCGCGGCGGCCCGCCCATCAATTGCGAGCATCGGTTGTTGCATGCGGATGGGTCCGTGATCTGGGTTCAGACCATGGCCCGGGTTACCCATTGGAAAAAGGGGCGCCCGGACCGGGTCACAGGCCTCGTTGCTGATATTAATGATCGTAAGCAGACGGAGTTGCGTCTTGCGCAAGCCAAGACGGAAGCGGAGCTGGCCAATCGTCTCAAGTCGGAATTTCTGGCTAATATGAGCCATGAGATCCGCACGCCTATGAACGGCATCATGGGGATGAGCCAGCTTCTCCTGGATACGGCGCTGGACTCGGCGCAGCAAGATTGTGCGCGCACCATTTTGGACTCAGCCCGCGCGCTTTTGGGGCTCATCAATGACGTGCTTGATCTGTCGAAAGTCGAAGCGGGGTTGATGGAGCTGGAGATCCAGCCCTTCGATTTGAGCGAGCTGGTGCGCGCGGCCGTATCCACCGTTTCTGCGACAGCAACGGCCAAGGGGCTGGCATTGCACCTGGACGGACAGGCACCGGACGGCGCGATGGTGCGCGGTGATGAGCGCCGGTTGCGGCAAGTGTTGCTCAATCTTCTCGGCAATGCCGTGAAGTTCACGGAAGAAGGCTCGGTCACGGTTCGATTGCGGGCGCGGGACCCAGACCGCTGGCGCATTGAGGTGGCGGATACGGGGCCGGGCATCCCGATGGACCAGCAGGCGCTGGTGTTTGAGCGCTTCCGGCAAGTGGATTCCTCGGACACCCGGCGTCACGGGGGGACGGGCCTGGGACTTGCGATCTGCAAAGAGATGGTCGCGCTGATGGGCGGGGACATGGGCTTGGATAGCCAGCCCGGCGCGGGGGCATTGTTCTGGGTAGACGTGCCGTTGGCGCCAGTGGCCATGGTGAAGGGAACGGCGGCGGGGCCGGGGGTGGGCGCGCTGGCGACAGAGACGGCGGTGCTCCGCCCGCCTCGGGTCCTCGTGGCGGAGGACAACCGGGTGAACCAGAAAGTCATAACGCTGGCCCTGGGCAAGGTCCGCGCCGAGGTGACCTGCGTCGTCAATGGCCGGGAAGCCATCGAAGCGCTGGAGCGCGATCCTTATGATCTGGTGCTGATGGATATCCAAATGCCGGAAATGACGGGGGATGAAGCCATCGCGCGCATCCGGGCCTCGAGCGCCCCTTACCGAGCCATCCCAATCATTGTGCTGTCGGCCAATGCCATGAAGGGGGCGGAGCGGACCTATCGGGAGATCGGCGCCTCCGGGTATTTGTCGAAACCGGTGGAGATTCGCGCTTTGCTGCGCACGGTGGGCGATATTATGAGCGGCTTAGACGCGGACGCGACAGCGCAGCGGGCCGCCGGCTAAGCCGTGGCTCGGGGCCGGCTTGCCGCAGGTGAGGGGTGGACGGGACCGAGCCTGGCCCTTAGGTGCATGAGGTGAAAGGAGACCCTCATGCACATGCTCACCAGCCACGGCATCTCGATGCCGGCCCTCGGCTTCGGCACTTGGCAATTGCGCGGCGAGACGGCCCGGCACATGGTCGCGGCGGCTCTGGAGGCGGGCTACCGCCATATCGACACCGCGCAAATCTATGAGAACGAAGAGGCCGTGGGGCAAGGCATTGCCGATGCGGGTGTGCCACGCGAGGCGCTTTTTCTGACCACCAAGGTCTGGGTGGACCGGTTCGCGGCGGACGACCTGCGGGCTTCCGTGACGGAAAGCCTGGAGCGGCTGAAGGTGGCGCATGTGGACCTGTTGCTGTTGCATTGGCCGGCCGGAGAGGTGCCGCTCGCCGAGACCATCGCGGCGCTGAATGCGGAGCTGACGGCCGGGCGCACGCGCGCCATCGGAATTTCCAACTTCACCGTGGCCCTGATCCGTGAGGCGGTCAGCCTCAGCGCCGCACCGCTCATCTGTAATCAGGTGGAATATCATCCGTATTTGGACCAGGGACCGGTGCTGGCGGAACTGGCGCGTCATGGCATGGGGCTTGTGGCCTATTCGCCGGTGGCGCAAGGCAAAGTGGCCACGGACCCGCTGCTCACCGAGATCGGCGCTCGCCACGGCAAGACCGCCGGGCAAGTGGCTCTGCGCTGGCTGGTGCAACAGCCCCAGGTGGCAGCAATCCCACGCTCCAGTTCCCCAACCCGCATGCGCGAGAATTTCGATATTTTCGATTTTACCTTGAGCGACGCGGAGATGGGGCAGATCCGGGCCCTGGCGCGGCCCGACGGCCGGCTGGTTACGCCCGGCCATTTGGCCCCCGCCTGGGACTAAGTGGCCAAGGGCGACGCTGCGTCAGGGGCAACGGCCCTGCTTAACCGCTCTGCAATGGCCGGGAAGGGGCTTTGCAAGCGTGGGGAAAGCAGTAGGCTACCCTCATCATCGGATCCGAAGAGACCGCCTGAGAACGAGGGAGATGCGCAATGCTGCAACCGGTCAGCCATACGGTGCAGGAGGACAAGGGGGGCATGGGGCCGCACTATCCCAAGGCCTATGACGTGGCGCCGCCGGTCGATCTGGCGAGCAATATGGTGTTCACCCAGGGCCAGCCCCATGAGGCGTTCCGCCTGATGCGTGAGCAAGCCCCGGTGATGTGGAACCCCATCGAAAAGGGGATTGGGCCTGGTTTTTGGGCGGTGACCCGCTACGACGATGTGCGCACGGTGGAACTGGACACCAAGACGTTCTCCTCTCAGCGCGGTGGCATCAATATGGGCTATGGCCCGCCGGACATGCGCCACCCGCTGCTCTATCGTGCGTCGCTCGACACCATGATCTGTCTCGATGCGCCCTATCACATGCCGCTGCGGCGGGAGCACATGCCGTTCTTCACGCCGAGCTATGTGCAGGATTTGAAAGTGCGGGTGGGCCGCAAAGTGGGCGAGCTGCTCGACGCCATGGCGGCGCAGGGTTCGCAAGTGGACATGGTGGAGATGTTCTCCGCTGAACTGCCGCTGTTCACGTTGAGCGAGATGTTGGGCGTCGAGGAAGCGGACCGGCCCAAGCTGGTGCGTTGGATGCACTATCTGGAACTGGCGTCCCATACACTGCAACAGCAGGATTTGGGCACGGTGGATCCGGAGTTTCTGACGAAGTTTCTCGATAACGTCCATGAAATGTTCGAGTTCGGACAAGCGGTGCTGAAAGAGCGCCGCCGCAATCCGCGCGAAGACCTGCTGTCGGCCATTGCCCATGCCAAGGTGGACGGCAAGCTCTTGTCGGATGAGTTCCTCGACGGTTCCTGGCTGTTGATCGTCTTTGCAGGGAACGATACCACCCGCAACTCGCTTTCGGGCACCATGAAGCTGATCACGGAGAACCCGGATCAGCGGCAGATCCTGCTCAAAGAACCGGACACGATCGGCAATATGGTCCATGAAGCGATCCGCATGGTCTCACCGGTGATCTATATGCGCCGTACCGTGACGGAAGACACAGAGCTGCGCGGTCAGAAGATCGCGGCGGGCGAAAAAGTGATCATGTATTACGGTGCCGCAAACCGGGACCCGTCCGTGTTCACCGATCCAGACCGCTTCGATGTGCGCCGGAGTAATGCCAAGGATCATCTTGCGTTTGGTCTGGGGCCGCATGTGTGCCTGGGGCAGCGGGTTGCCAATATGCAGCTCGAAGTGGCTTACCGGCATATTCTCCACCGTTTCCCGCGGATCGAATGGACGGGAGATATCGAGATCGCGCCCAACAACTTCGTTCACGCGATTAGTCGTCTGGGCGTTGACCTGAAGGTCTGAGGCCATGGCCCCCAGGCTGGAGGCCGGACCTGTGTCCCTCACGCTGGCGCCCGAGACGGGCGGCAGTGTGGCGGCATTCCGGGTTGGTGGGCGCGATATCATGCGGCCTGCTCCGGACGGGGCGGACGATGCGCTGGACATGGCGTGTTTCCCGCTGGTGCCGTTTTCCAATCGTATCGCACACGGACAGTTTTCCTGGCGGGGGCAGGCTATCAGCCTGCCTCCCACAATGGGTGATCATCCCCATGCCATCCATGGGCAGGGCTGGCGGGCGGGCTGGGATGTGCTGCATGCGGGGCAGGTGATGGCAAAGCTTGGCTTTGCTCATGCGCCGGGCGCCTGGCCGTGGGCCTATGAGGCGCGGCAGAGTTTTCTCCTCGATGAGGCGGGCTTTACGCACACATTGGTGGTCGTGAACACCGCCGAGGCGGCGATGCCGGCCGGCCTGGGGGTGCATCCCTATTTTCCGCGAACGCCGGAGTGTCGTATCGAGGCGCGCTTGGCCGGGCGCTGGGAGACCACCGCGCAAGGGTTGCCGACGGAACACAGAGCCCTTGCGGCGGGGGAGCGTTTTGACAGTGGCCGCAGGGTCATGGACCTGACACTCGACCATGTGTTCACGGGCTGGACGCGGGAGGCGCGGATCGTGTGGCCCGAATGGGGCTTGGCATTGGCGGTCGAGGCAAGCCCGCTGCTTGACCATCTGGTGCTCTATGTGCCACCGAGGGAGAGCTTCTTTTGTATCGAACCCGTCAGCCATATGACCGACGCATTCAATCGGATGGGTCCGGATGGTCCGGTGACGGGCGCGCGTGTCCTTGCGCCCGGTGAAGAGTTGGCCGCGCAGGTGCGCTACACGGTGCTCGCCGCCTGACACCCGTGACGCCAGGGCTCAGTCTTGGGTGATGATCAGCGTGTAGTCGCCCCCGGCGCGGCTGTAATAGTCGCGCACACCGACATAGAAAACCGCATCCGCCGGCGTCTCGACCGTGTAGGACGTGTCCCCGCCGGCCGTCATGTTCGAGCGGTCGCCAATCCGCGCTTTATCCGCTCTGTAACCATCCAGGCGCGGATGCAGAGTCGTGGAGCGGTTGGCGAGGGCGGTTTCCACCAAGCCGGTCAAATGCGTGAGCCGGTCTTCATACGCGCGCGCATTGGCCTTGCACTCCAGAAAGCCCTCCGGGTCGATGCGCCCGCGCTCTAGCACCGTGCAGCAGGTCTTCAGGTTCAGCGCCGCCATCTGGGCTCGCTCGCTGAGATCGGCCACGGCCGTGCGCCCGAGCGCGACCTCGCCTTCGGTCTCCAGGAAGGCGATCTTGGTGGAGAGATTGAGTGCCGTCTGTTGAAAGATGCTGTCGCAGGGGGCCTGCTCGCCTTTCACCAGGTCCTAGCCGAGATACAGCACCGCCGGTCCGCACAGCGCCAGCACCAGCGCGGACACCGCGCAAAGCGGATTACCGAGGACCTTGTCTACCACGCTGTCGGTCTGTGATCCGCCGCGGTCGTCGTCAGGTCGCGTCCTGGCCATCATCCCCCCCGCATGGGTGTTGTCGCCCCAATATGGTTCTCTTTAGCACTGATACACCCTCCGACGTGTGTCAATGGGGCGGATGGGGCCGGGGGCGTCTGACCATTCGGCAAGCCTGATGGCGAAAGCGAGGCATCATTTCGATACGGATGAAGCCCCATTCATCCACCGTGAACGGATCTGTGGCACACAGGAGCGCCATGGCGGTACCTCGCAAGGGGAGGGTCCATTCCAAATTGATACGCGTAAGGCCCAAAAATCGCCAAAAGGATGACAGCCGCTTAAGAATGGACGAAGTAGAGGCCGCTGGGAGTTACCAATTTTACACGGCAGCCTTGGCACATATCGTGCACTCTGACTTTCGCTTTCTTGAGAGACAGCAGGAGCGTTTAGGATGAATACCTTCAACAGCCAGCAAACAGCGGCTCAGCAGTACCAGATTCGGATATCTCAAGCCCTCGCGCTGGCAGATGCGGCGCTCGACGTTGCGGGCTGTGAAGGCATTGAGGTTAAGCCGAAATATGTCGAAGCCCTGAAGAACGAGGTGGCGCCGCTGCGCTCGCTCATGACCGGGGGCGAGACGGACGAGTTCAAGATCGGCATTGTCGGCCTGGAGAATGCAGGGAAAAGCACCTTCATCAATTCCTGGCTCGGTTTCGATCTGCTGCCCACGGACAGTAAGCGGGCCACCCATGCCCCGACCCAGATCCTTGCCGCCATGGATGGTCGGCAGATGCTGGCCATCGAGGTCTATACGGCCGACGAATTCGCGGAGCGCAAGCGCAAGCTCTTCGATAAGGCCAAGGATGACACCGTCGACGGCCGTAAGGCGAAAGCCGATCTGGAGTTCATCAACAAGCGGGAAAAAGAGCTGCTGGCGGTGATTGCCAAAGGTGATCAGTCGGCGGAATTCCGCGAGTATTCCGAAGTTAAAGACTTCCTGCACCGCTTCATCGCCGACCCGGCCTGTGCCATGGCGGTTAAGCAGGTGAAGCTGTACACAAACCATCTGGATGATCTGGACGGCGTCATTCTCTATGATCTGCCGAGCCTGAATGCGGGTCTGGGTGTGGACGAGCTGTCGGAGCGCCGTGTGGTGCGCGAATGCGACATTGTCATCGTTGTGCAAGACGCCAAGACGCCGACCATTACACCGGCGGAAAAGCACCTGGCCAAATATCTGCTGGCCGGGGAGGAGAGTGCGGCGCTGCCCGAGCGCATGTTCGTGTTCCTCAACGGGGCCGACCGTTGTGAATCGCGGGACCTGTGCCGCAAAAATCTGGACCTGGCGCAGAAGGAATGGAAGCGGGTCGCGAACCTGCCGTCTGAAAACGTCATGATCGGCTCCAGCCTGCTGGGTTTGTTTGCCAGCGGGGGTTACCTGACCGAACAGACGCGCCGGGCCCATGGCGACGAGGAAGGGCTGCAGCAAAAGTCTGAGCATCTGCTGGAGTTTCTGCACCCGGACATCACCAAGATCACCGAAGCCACCTTCGGCGAGGCAGTGGACGAAGTGGCCGGTGTGTCGGACTTCCGCAAGCGGGTGAAGAACTTCTTGCGCGAAGAGCGTGTGGCGCTGTTCCGGACCAAATGTGATACGTCCGTGTTCGAAGTGCAGCGTTTGGCACAGATTATTCTGGAAACCGCGACATCCGTTTATTCCGATAACATCGAAACCGCCAAGAAGCGCGTGCAGGACACTTGGCGGTTGGAATTCGCCAAATGGCGGGCGGAATATGTGGAAGACGAAATCGAGGTCGCGGTGGATGAGGCGTTCACACGCCTGCACGATGCCAAGAACGCCAGCGCTGCTCTGTTTGAAAAGTATCAGGGGCTGATCGACAAGCACCTGAACCTGCATGGCCGGGAAGACGCCATCAAGGCGCGCATCTTTTCGCGCAAGGCCAGCAATTACAGCCACCCGGAATCGGCGAATGCGTCCTGGCGCCGGGAACTCAGTGCCGAGATCAAGCAGTCGCTTGACCTGCTCAGCACGGATTTGGCCGACTCGCTGTTTGATCAGCTTTCAGAACTTTTGGATTCGATGCAGTCCAAGCTGTGGAGCGATCCAAAAGTGGTTGAGATCCTGATCGGCACCCCGGAACTGTACCGGGCGCGTCTGAAGGCAGGGATCTATGCCTTGATCATGCGTTACTCGCGGCCGCTGGTGGAAGCGACGGTCATGTCGCCGCGGGACACCAAGCTGCGTCAGGATGTGAAGACAAAGCTGCGCAATGATTTGCAGGCATTGTCTAACTATGCCGAACGCGGCTTTGACTACTCGGCCTTCTCGGCCACGGCTGGCGATATGGGCCCGGAAGGGCGCCTGGCGGAGATCCTGGATCTGCGTCGCACCGAGGACGAGGACGCGGAAACGCGCCGGAACGACTTTGAAGACCTGCTGAGCTTCATCGACCGTCCGGGCTTTGCCCAGTGCCTTGCCGCGCGCCAGTCGAGCCAGGAAGACCCGGCCGAGTGGTTTGAGGAAGTCGAGAAAGAAGTGAAGGACGATCTGGCCTTCATGGAGAGCTTCCTGCGTAAGGAGATCTTCCTCGCCTCCGGTATCACGGAGTTCCGCGAGCAGGAGTTCCGCCGCCTGCGTGATGACTTCAGCGAAGGCGAGCCTTACTGGGAAGGCATCATCGACAATGCCTATGAGCGTCAGGAGCCGGAACTGCTGCGGTCATTGCCGGCGCATCTGAAGGCTGATGAGCAGTTCAAGACTGTCTCGAATGCCATCGCCAACCTGAAGCAGGCTCTGAACGACTCGGTGATGATGCAGTAATCCCCGACTTACGGCGTCTACGCGAGACGACGTCCACACGAGAAACCCCGGCCGCGTGACTTGCGCGGCCGGGGTTTTGCGTCTCCGGAGCCTGATGACAAGCCCTGCTAGGAGCAGAGCTTCGGTCATGGCCTCATTCGAATTTGATGACGATCTCGCTGCGCCGGTTCTCGCGGGATGCGACGCCGTCCGTCGTATTGACGCGCAGATCGCTCTCGCCCTTAGCCTCAATCACGATGAGGGAGGCGGGCACGCCCTGGGCAATCAGAGCGTTACGCACGGCTTGGGCCCGGCGTTCGGACAAGCGCAGGTTATAGTCTGACGGGCCCGTGGTGTCCGTATGCCCTTCAATTCGGACCACCTCTGCGGTCCGTGTGCGGGTCGCGGCAGCGGCGCGATCGATCTTGTCCTGCTCCGTCGGCGTGATGCGGGCGCTATCAAGCGGGAAGTAGACAATTTCTCTCTGTGTGCGCGGCAGCACCGGGGCGGGCGCTGGCGGCGGAGGGGGCGCGGGCTGGGCCGCGGCCGGCACTGGCGTGGGGGCTGGTGTGCGCACCGGCGCATCAGCACCGAACGTGTAGCGCAGGCCTGCCAACACTGCGTGATTGCGATAGTCGGCCTCAAGCTGGTCGATGTCGTACTTGCCGGCGTCCAGATAACGATAGCGCAGGTCGGCGACGAGATTGTGAGTCACGTCCACGCCCACGCCGGCCGTCACTTGCCAGGCGAAATTGGTTTGGGTTTCGTCGGCCTGAAAGGGGCCGCCAGGCAGGGTCACCGTGAAATCCGGTGAAATGCGCGCCGCACCCACGCCGGCCCCCACAAAGGGCTGCACCCGGTCATGGCCGATGTCGAAATCCCGGTACACGGTCGCCATGACCGTATAGGTGTCCACATCCCCGCCAAGAACGGCCGCGTTGTCCGCCGCATCCGTATCAAGGGTTTCATAGGTGGCGCCCAGTTCCGCCCGCCATTGCGGTTTGAACTCGGTCCCTACGGCCACGCCGCCGACCCAGCCATCATCCATATCCAGGTCCGCTTCGACGGGCCCTTCAATGTCGGTGTCCTGGCGGAAGATCCAGCCGCCTTCCCCCTTCACATAGATGTCTTCGTTCCAGGCGCTTCCATCCGAAGCACCGGATTGGCGTTCGCCGGCGTCCGCGCGATCCGCGATGACCGGTGATGTCGCCAACATGAGAGCCGCAATGCCAGCTCCGAGCTTCCAATGTGTCATATTGGTCCCCTGGCGCGCACGTCGCGCTCATCCTTACAGCAGAATATGAGCGATCCCCCACGCCATTCCAACCGCTTTTTAGCTCAAACGTAATGCTGTGACGTCCATTACCGACCCTTCGATACTGTGATTGAGACATTTTCATGAACATGCTGCAAGAAAAGGCAGGGTTTGCCCAAGTCTTCGGCATTGTCCTGCCGCTTTTGCTTATGGCTGGTCATATCCTTTATGGATAACGCCGATGGGTAATCGGTCCGTCGCGCGCTTGAACCGTGCCAATCCGGTCCCTAGGCTCTGGCGTTACGGCTTAGATCGCCGGGATTGGTCAAGGGGGCGTCAGGGTGGATCCGTATCTGTTCTATGTGCTGATGGGCATCACGGTTTTTGTGGCGTTTATCGTGCCGTTTCTGCCGCGCGATGTGATGGACCGGCATCTGTTGGCCGAGCCCAGTCGGGTGGGGCGCATCTTTCGCTATGTCTGTTTCGGGATTTTGCTGCTGTCGCTCGCGGGCGTGGTCGGGGCCGCGTATACGGGTGTGGGCTACGATCTGGTGCTGGTATTGGGCGTGATCGTGGTGACCATGGTCTTTCTGGCGCCCATGTCGCTGGTTGTGGAGGCCTATGCAGGCCGCGTTCGGGACCTAAAGCTTGGGTTCGTGGCTTATTGCGTGCTGCTGCTGCCGTTTTTGGCCTCTACGGGCGCTGAATTCAGCATTTACTTCCTGCGCACGGATGTGGACCCGCTCACCACGCCTAATTACGAGATCGTCGAAAGCGCCCGCGACATCGACTTTCGCTATCACGACCGGCGGGAGGAAGGCGCGGCGTGTCCGCTGGACATGATCGACCGCGATGACGTGGTGCAACCGGACGGCAGCGTCATCCCCAACTCTTTCTTCCAGTATCAGGCGAACTGGTTCGACATGGTGCTGGAGTCCGCCACGCTCGGCTATTGGGAGACCTTCGGCTGCGAGATTTCGCGAGTCGAGGCGGATTCTCGCAATCTGACTGTCAATGCGATCCGCTGGATCGTCACATTGTCGGTGGAAGTGATCGTGGTGGGGCTGCTCCTGGCCATTTTCCGCGGCCCGCTGGCGATGATCCTGGGGCTTCGACGCTCCGGCTGAGACCGGCTTCAGCCATCAAGGCCGGGCTGATCGGGAAAGCCCTTAGGGGGGCCCAGATCCACCCGGTCGCGGGCGACCGCCGGAGGCGTCTGCACATAAACGGTGAGCAGACGCGCCAGATGCACCAGCGCATCGATATTGGTGCGCTCATAGCCGTGGCTTGCATCTACTCCAAAGCACAGCAGCGCGGTGCGGATATCGTTGCCCGCTTCCAGGGCCGAGGCCGCATCGGCGCGGTAGAAGCGGAACACGTCGCGCTGGTGGGGGATGTTGTGGTCGCGGCAGAGCTGCAACAGCATGTGCGTCAGGTGATAGTCAAAGGGTCCGGTCTGGTCGCCCATGCTGATGGTGACGCCGAATTCGGAGGAATTCTGATCCGGCGCCGGCGTGGCATTGTCCACGGCGACCATTTCCGCCACGTCCTGGTGCAAAACCGCGGAGGCGCCCGAGCCGACTTCCTCGGAAATCGTGAACAGGAAATGACAGTCTACGGGCAGTGTCGGCTGTGCGATGGCAATGGCGTCAAGGGCCGCGAGCATGGTGGCGACGCCGGCCTTGTCGTCCAGGTGCCGGCTGTTGATGAAGCCGTGGGAACTGAACTCGGGCATGGGGTCGATCGCGACAATGTCGCCCACATGAAGACCCGCATTCATCAGATCAATGCGCGTGTGCACGGGCATGTCGAGGCGCACCTCGACGAAATCCCAGCCCACGTGGAGTGTGTCCACCTCGTCATTGTAGCGATGGCCCGACGCCTTCAGCGGCAGGATGGTGCCGCGAATATGGCCGTGATCGCAGAACACGCTGACCCGCGCCCCTTCGGCGAAGCGGGCCGACCACGTGCCGATGGGCCGCACGCTCAGGCGGCCATTGTCTTTTAGAGCGATGACCTGAGCGCCGAGCGTGTCCACATGGCCGACCACGGCGCGGTCGGGGCTTTCCTGCACGCCTTTGAGATTGACGCGAATGGCGCCGCGGCGGGTGAGTTCATGCGTGAAGCCGCGCTCGCCGAGCCAATCGCAGATATGGTGCACGATGGTGTCGGTATAGCTGGCAGGGCTGGGGATCGCCAGGAGGGCGAGCAGGTCCTGTACCAACCGGTCGGGATCCACATCCAAGGGGCGGGCTATGTTCTGCTGCGGCGTGATCACGACTGCTGCTCCTTAGCGGCATGATGAAGAAGCCCACACTCAAGCGGGCCGGGGCGGATTATGCCTCACCTTGCACGCGGGCGGATTGGGGAAACAACATATCAATGAAGCGCTGAGCGGTGGGTTGCGGTTCGTGATTGGCGAGCCCCGGGCGTTCATTGGCCTCGATGATCACATAATCGGGTTCGTCCACTGCCGGGACCAGGAAATCGAACCCCACAACGGGAATATTGAGAGCCCGTGCCGCCCGTTCGGCGGCCGCGGCGAGGGTGGGGTGCAGCGCGGCGGTCACGTCGTGAATGGTTCCGCCGGTGTGCAGATTGGCCGTCTTGCGCACAGCCAGCGTCAGCCCCGGCTCCAGCACACTGGTCAGGTCAAAGCCGCTCGTGGCGACGACGCGTCGGGTTTCCGCATCAAGCGGAATACTGCTTTCCCCGCCGGTGGCGGCGCGGCGGCGCCGGCTTTGGCGGTCAATCAGGTCCGCGACCGTGCTGGTGCCATCCCCGACCACTGTCGCCGGGCGGCGTTGAGCGGCCGCCACGGTCATGAAATCGATGACAATGATGCGCAGGTCGTCACCGTGACAAAATTCTTCCAGAAGGACCCGGTCATGGACGGCGCGGGCGGCGTCAATGGCGCGGGCCATTTCCGTCTGAGTCCGGACATCGACGGTGATGCCGGCGCCTTGTTCACCGCGCGCCGGCTTAACCACGATGCGTCCGTGACGGTCCAGGAAGGCGGCGTTGTCGGCGCCCGAGCCCACATCCGTCTGATCGGGCACGCGCAGATCGTGGGCCGCGAGAAGGCGGCGGGTCAGGGCTTTGTCATCGCAGCGTTGCAAAGCCACGGCGGAGGTGAGTTCGCACAGGGACTCGCGGCAGGCAATGCGCCGTCCACCGAGCATCAAGGTAAAGAGATTTGCCTCCTCATCCTCGATCTCCACACCGATCCCGCGCCGCCGCGCCTCATTGATGATGATTTGAGCATAAGGGTTCAGGCGGGCTTCCGGTTGGGGTGCCGTATAAAGCCGTTCATTGATTGGGTTTTTGTATTTCAAGGTGAATGTCTGCACGCGAACAAAGCCCGTCTTCTCATAAAGGGCGATGGCGCGAGTGTTGTCGTGCATGACGCTCAGGTCCATGAAGGAGCGTCCGCGCGCTTTGTAGTGGCCAGCCAGGAAATGCACCAGCGCTTCACCCACCCGCTGCACCCGGCATTGGGGGTCGACGGCAAGGCCCCAGAGGCTTGAGCCATTCCCAGGATCATTAAACGCGCGCTTGTGATCGACACCCATCACGGTGCCGACGATATCACCCGTTTCCAGATCCTGGGCCACGAAATAGCCGAGCCGCAGAGCGTCTCGATTGCGTACCAGAAAGTCCGACGGGATTGGCACCATTTGGTGCTTAGCGAAAATGTGGTTGATCGCGCCCGCATCGGACCGGGTGGTGGCCGGGCGCACCACAATGCCGTCGAGCTGTGTGTCCGGCGGTTCATAGCGGGCAAGGTCCAGGCGGTAGGTGTGGGAGGGGTCGAGAAAAATATCCTGCGGCGCGAGCGACAGCGCCACATGAGGCTCTTCCACATAGATGGCGATGTCGCGATCGTCTTCGGTTTCCTGGCGGAGGATCTCGACGATGTCGTTCACGGACTCGAAGGTGTTACCGAAGATCAACCGGCCCCAGCCCACATGCAGGGTCGCCATGGAGTCCATGGCTTCGGAGCGTTCATCCCCACTCAGATTATCGGATGTCATGGACCTGAAGCCATAATTCGAGGAGGGCGAGCTGCCACACTTTGGAGCCGCGCAGGGGCGTGATGTGAGCGTTGGGATCTTGGAGCAGGCTGTCCACATAAGGGCGTTGGAACAAGGTGCGTGACCGTGCTTCCGGAGTATTCAGGGTTTCGCGGACGAAGTCGAGCACATCGCCTTCCAGATGTTTCAGCGCCGGCACGGGGAAATAGCCCTTTGGCCGGTCGATGACGGCGCGCGGAATAACCCGGCGCCCGGCCGCTTTCAAGACGCCCTTGCCGTCATCGGCCAGTTTGAGCGTGTTGGGCATGGCGGCGGCCATTTCGACCACATCGTGATCGAGGAAAGGGACCCGCGCCTCCAAACCCCAGGCCATAGTCATGTTGTCCACCCGTTTCACCGGATCATCGACCAGCATCACGTGCTGGTCCATACGCAGGGCCTTGTCGAGAGACCCGGGTGCGCCGGGGGCGGCAAAGCGGTCGCGGATGAAGGCGCCCGCATGGTCGGGACCGTGGAAGGCGGGATCGACGGCGCGCTGGTATTCGTCGTGATCCCGGTCGCGAAAGACGCGCCCGTATTCCGTCACCGGATCGTCACTATGCTGCAAGGGGGGATACCAGTGATAGCCGGCGAAAATCTCGTCAGCACCCTGTCCCGACTGTACCACTTTCAGGTGTTTAGCCACTTCTTGGGAGAGCAGGAAAAAGCCGATGGCGTCGTGGCTAACCATGGGCTCGGCCATGGCGGCGACGCAATCGCGCAAGGAGGGGAGCAGGCGGGTACGGCTATCCACATGGATTTTGTGATGCTCGGTGGCGTAGTGCTGAGCGATGATATCCGAGTACTGAAATTCATCACCAGCCTCGCCACCGATAGTCTCGAAGCCGACGGAGAAGGTGTTGAGGCCGGTCTGGCCTTCCTCGGCCAAAAGGCCAACAATGAGACTGGAGTCCAAACCGCCAGACAAGAGGACGCCCACGGGCACGTCCGCCACTAGGCGCCGGCGCACCGCCGCGCGGAGTGTCTCCAAGGTGCGGTCTTCCCAGTCGCGCGCGCTGAGGTTCTGGTCCTCGGGCCGCTCGCCATGGGTCACGGTCCAATAGCTGCGTTCGTGCCAGGTGCCATCGGCATCAACGTCCACAATGGTCGCGGGCGGGACTTTCCGGATCCCGCGCAAAATCGTCCAGGGTGCGGGCACGACCGCATGAAAGGTCATGTAGAAATTCAGGGCTTCCGGGTCGAGGCTTGTATCCACGCCACCGGCTTTCAGAAGGGCTGGCAAGGACGAAGCGAACAAAAGGTTATCCGCATGCGGTGCATAGTAGAGTGGCTTGATGCCAAGGCGGTCGCGCGCCAAAGTCAGGCGGGCGCGCTGCGTGTCCCAGACCGCGAAAGCGAACATGCCATAAAACCGGCGGACACAATCAGGGCCCCAGGCATGAAACGCCTTCAGGATCACTTCGGTGTCGCCGGTGGAAAAGAAGCTGTAGCCGAGCGCGGTCAACTCGCGGCGCAGGTCCGGATAATTGTAGAGGCAGCCATTGAAGACAACGGTGAGGCCAAGGGCACTGTCCACCATGGGCTGCGCGGCCCGGTCGCTGAGATCGATGATTTTCAAGCGCCGATGGCCGAATGCCACGGGGCCTTGCGCCCAAAGGCCGGATCCGTCGGGACCGCGCGGGGCCATGTGTCCGGTCATGCGCGCGACGGCGCCGGTGTCTGCAAATCCTCCGTCAAGGCGAAGGGCGCCTGCGAGGCCACACATGGAAACTCCTGACTGCGACGTATGGGCTCGGTGCAGTGCTCTGCCTACGTCGTTTTGATCTTTGTGGGAATGAGTTGGCCGGTAGGGGCAATATAGCGCGTCTGGACAATCAGTCAAACCGGCGCGCGTTCAGCGGGTATCCCCCGGGCGATGCAGAATGGGGGCCGGGCCGATCCAGCCGGGATCGGGCAGATATTCCAGCATCAGATTGATGCGCGGCGTTTGCCCTCGGTTTTGGACGCCGTGGGTCCATCGGTTGTTGAAATCATAGGCAGTTCCCGGCGTCATGGTGAAAGAAGCATCACCCACCGTGTACAGACAGTCCGGGGAGTGGCTTAAGGCCACGTGAATGCGGTGTGCTCGTTTGGCCATATCCTGTCCATCCACATGCGGTGCGATGACCGCGCCGGCGGGCAGGCGCACGAACAAGGCCCGGGTCAGGGTGCCACGAGGATGGGGATCAATGGCGCCGACCACGTCCAGAATCAAGGGCAGCAGCATGTCCTGCCAGCGATACCAGTCAGCGAAGGTGTAGATCCAAGTATAGCCGAAGCGTTCTTCCAACACAGGAAGAAGGGGGGTGGGATCCCGGCCATTGCGCCGGGCCCAATCGACCAAGGAATGGGGCAGGGTCGGGAAGCCGCGTTTGGAGGCCTTGGGCGTCCAGTCATGGCGCAGGACGATGGACTGGGCGGTGTCATGCGGGCCACCGGCGAGCGACGCCCGACGAATGGGGCGCGCGGTCCAGTCGTCTTCGCTCAGCGCCAGCGCAGCCTGGATTAAGGGCGCACAGTCGAGCCGGCCCAGTTCGCGATAGGGGACACCGATATCCATGCGGTCTTTATTCCTCCTGGCTCAGGCCGGACAGCCGGTTTGCGTGAACAGGGCCTGTGCATCGTTTTCGGCCTCCTCCAGGCCCCTTTCCCGCTCCAGCGCGGCAGAAGCGGCCAGAAAGGTGCAGGCATCAGCCGTCTGGCCCTGATCGATCGCCATTAACGCGCGATTATACAAGGTACTGGCCATGCCGTCCGGACTGCCTAACTCTTCGAAGAGATCATAAGTGCGGGCAAAGAGCCGGTCCGCTTCCCCAGCATTGCCCCGGGTCGCGGCCAGATTGCCGAGCGCCATCACATTGGTGGCCTGACGTTCCAGGCTGCGAATGCTTTCAGCGATGGCAAGGGCGCGGATGAACAGATCTTCCGCCTCGTCATAGCGGCTCTGTTGCAAGGCGATATTGCCCAAGCCCGTCAACACCACGGTCTGGCGGTCCGCATTGCCCATGGCTTCATAAAGCGCCAGCGCGCGCTCATAGTAGCCGCTCGCGGTGTCGAGCGCGCCGCGCTCCAGTGCGACGCCGCCCAGATTACTCAGGATAACGGCTTGGCCGCCGCGGCTCTCCATACGCTCAAACATGATGAGCGCGCGCAGAAAGTAAGTCTCGGCCGCGTCGTAGGTGTCGCGCAGCCATTCCACAATACCCAGACGGGCCAGATTGTTGGCGATGGAGGGGTCGGATTGCAGGACCTGGGCGGTGGCCAAGGCGCGTTCGAAATAGTCCGCAGCGGCATCGTAGTCATTCCGGGTGAGCGCCACATTGCCCAGATTGCCCAGCACCACAGCCTCGTTTCGCTGATCGCCCAAGGCCCGAGTGAGCCCCAGGGCGCGCTCGAAATAGGCCGCGGCCTCGGTCAGGCGGCCGCGGCTGCGCTCCAGATTGCCCAGATTGTTGAGCATGGTGATTTGGCCTCCCCGGTGGCCGGTCTCCTCGAACAGGGCGAGAGCTTCCTGGTAGCGCATCTCAGCCCGATCGGGGTTGCCCAGATTGCGCGCCAAAACACCCTGATTGGCGAGCACTGCTGCCTCCATATCCTTGTCACCGCCCTGGCGGGCGAGAGCGAGGGCGCGATCAAGGTGACGGCTGGCGGTTTGCAGGTCACCACGCATGAGGGCGATGGTCCCCAGCTCTTGGTAGTCGGCGGCCAGGTCCGTGGGAGCCTGCCGGGGTGTGTCCAGAGCCAAGGCCTCGCGCACCAGGGCTTCAGCGGTATCGAAATCCCCGGCGAGGGACTCCAGGCGGGCGAGCCGGCGCAAGGCCACCCCTTGCCAGCGGATGTCGTCTTCAGCGCGCGCCAGGGTCAACATGGTCTCGAAACACGTGCGCGCCTCGGCCAAGCGGCCCAGGCGTTGATACAGGGCGCCGAGCTGACGCCAGGCTTCCAGATGCGCGGGATCAAGCCGGCGGGCGGTTTCGTATCGGGTGATGGCCGCGTCCGTGTCCAACCAGAAATCAAGGGACCCGAGGAGCCCATGGGCGCGGGCGGCCTCGCGGCGATCGGCAGCGCTGGCGTTCGGGCTGTCGGCGGCAAGCGTGGCGATGATATCGAGCAGCAGGACGCGGGCATCCTCGCCGCGCCCTGCTGCCATCAATGTGAGCGCTTCGCGAAATCGCGGATCTTCGGCGTTATTGGCGGCGCGGATCTGGCGCAACACGGAATCGCGACAATCCCGGGCCGCGTCGCCCCGGTGGCCTTGCTCCTCGCACAGACGCGACGCGAGCCGCTCCACGGTCTGGGGGCTCAAGGGCGTGCCGGAAATGCCGAAAAACTGGAAAATGCCGAGAACGGCGGCGCCAAAGCCGATGACGGCGGCGAGGGCGCCCCAGTGGATCGTCACCTCGCCCTGGCGCCGCCAAATCAACACCGCCAGGACGATCACAATGACGATCGTTGCCGCTAGAAGCCCTAGTCCCAGATAGCTGGCCATTTCCGATCCCCTCGGACCGACCCTTTTGGGCTGTCCCGCCTATGGCTCCGGCCCTGGCGTGCTTTTGGCCGGGTGCTCCACCTCTTTATGTACCGTATCGCGAGCCTCCAGCGCCAGGGGGCACCCCGCTCGTGCGGGTTCATGTTTTCTCAAAAAGGGGGGCGCACACTGCCTCCTTTCCCAATGAGGAAGAGTGTGCCCTGGTGCCATGGCCGATGCCTTCAGCACAGAGCGGGCCGGTTCAGGGCATCAGGCCCAGGAAATCGCCTTGCGCACCACCATCGGGGTGGTGGTCGACGAGTTGCCCATTCGGGTGGTCTCGGCCATCTGGGTGTGTCTGACGATGGCGGTCTTGGCCGATTGGCGGCTCGCCGTGGCCTGGTTGAGCGTGTCCGCGGTGACCGAAGCGCTGGAGGTGCTGACCTATCGCGGGGCCGGGCGGTCGGATGGGCCATTGGCCCGGTGGATCCCGCGGTTGTGTGTGGTGACGGCCGTGTCGGCGCTCGTCTATGCTGCGCCGGCCTTGGTTTTTGCCACACTGGACCTCAGTTTCGCGGGGTTTCTGGCGGCGGGCTATATTCTGGGCTCTATCCTGCATCTGAATGCCCATTACAGCCATGTGCGGGCCATTTGGTTCGCGGCCGCACTGCCGAATATTCTCTATTTCGCGCTGGCGGCCTTCATCATGGTGGAAGGCAGCGCCTATGATCGGGCGGAGGTCTATCTGATTGTCATGCTGTCGGTGATGCTGTTCATCACTGGCATGGTGACGAATTTCCGCGGCCAGCTGGCGGTGCACCGGCGGTTGGGACAGGCAACAGCGGATGCGCTGGCCCATGGCCAAGCGGTGCAGCAGGCGAGCGAGGCCAAGTCCCAATTTCTGGCCAATACCAGCCATGAGGTGCGCACGCCTCTCAATGGTATTCTCGGCATGGCGCAGGTGCTGGCGCAAAGCCGTCTATCGCCGGAGCAGCAAGGGCAGGTGGAGACGATCCTGGATTCCGGGCGCACGCTGCTTGCCATTCTCAACGATGTGCTGGACCTGTCGAAAATCGAAGCCGGGCGCATGGACCTGGCCCCGGTGGACCAAGACCTGCGTGGCGTGCTCGCGCGTGTGTGCAGCTTGTGGCGGGTGAAGGCGGAGGAAAAGGGGCTCGCGTTTCGGCTCAGTGTGGAGGAGAGCGTGCCGGCGCTGCTGCATTTCGATCCGGTGCGGGTGCGCCAGTGTGTGTCGAACCTGGTTTCGAATGCGATCAAATTCACCGAGCGCGGAGCAATCGAGATCCGTGTGCGGAGCGAGAGCCGCGACGAGGCGGGGCCGTGCATTGCCATCACCGTCGAAGACACTGGCGCCGGCATGGCGCCGGAGACACTGGAGCGGCTTTTCCGGCCCTTTATGCAAGCGGACGAGTCTACCTCGCGCCGTTTCGGTGGCACGGGCTTGGGGCTGTCCATCAGCCGGGAGTTGGCGCGGCTCATGGGTGGGGACCTGACCGCCACGAGCATTTTAGATCAAGGGTCCACATTCACTTTTACGTTCCAGGCCGGTGTCGTGACGGCCCAGGCGCCGGACACTGCCGATCACCCGTTTGGGTCGCAAGCGGAAGGTCACAGTGCCATTGTGGCGCCGGGTGCGCCGTTGAAAGTGCTCCTGGTTGATGACAACCGCATCAACCGTCAGGTCGCGCGCTTGTTCCTGCGGGCGTTCTCCGCGGATGTCCGTGAGGCGGAGAATGGGCAGGAGGCACTTGATCATCTTGATACTGAGCGCTTTGATTTGGTGTTGCTCGACATGCATATGCCGGTCATGGACGGGCCGGAGACGATCCGCCGGATTCGCAGTGACGGCCACTCCTATGCCCAGGTGCCGGTTGTCGCTTTGACAGCCGACGCCATGGTGCAGGACCGCGAACGGTACTTGGCCATGGGGCTTGATGGTTATCTGTCCAAGCCGCTGGGTATGCGCGAGTTGTCCACGGAAATTGCCCGCCAATGCCCGCACCTGCGCGAAACCCCGGAGGCCGCCCAGGAAGCGGGCACAGCAGCGCCCGCCAGCCTGGCCTCTTAGTGCCGTTTCAATGATCTGGTTGCCCTTGAAACGGCTCTCGGGACTATGGGTACCATCGGCATCGTCCATCGTCAGGCGTAACACGCACCCGGCTGGTCAGCGGCGCAAGACGCCGCTGGCCAGGACCGGGATCAGATAAGTCACGATGTACAGCGTGTTTGGAATGACATTCATGGCAAAGCCCGTAGCCACCGACAGGGCGCTATCGAGAAGATACCAAACCAGCGCACTGGCTGTAATCAGTATCCAGACGGAGCGGGCGGCCGCGTGATCCAGGTGATCGGTAGCGCGGATGGCGGCGAGCAGGGTGAGGCACCAGCCGATGGTGATCGGTCCCATGATTGCGAAGCTAAACCGCAGCGTGGGCGTGAATTCTGGCTCAATCCCACCGCCGATAATGCTGAGCAGGAGACGTATCGGCTCACTCGTTGCCTCCAGCGCGCCGCCCGTGAGAATAATCCCGAATAGTCCGATTGACAGGCACCACAGTGTCATCCAGATGCGCCAGAGTCCCGTCATTGTCCCTCCCTTTGTCTTTGTAGCGATTGCTACATTTGTAATCCGCGCCGGCTCTGATTACAAGGGCGCCATGACACGGCGGGAACGCCAGCGCGCCCAGGCGCTGGAGCGCATCACAGAGCATATTCTGCACAACGGTCTGGCACGCACGAGCCTGCGCCAATTGGCGGCAGCGGCGGCGGTCAGTGACCGCA
Organism: uncultured Alphaproteobacteria bacterium; assembly: GCA_964625525.1. Taxonomy (GTDB): domain Bacteria; phylum Pseudomonadota; class Alphaproteobacteria; order JAJFIK01; family JAJFIK01; genus CAZVEE01. The sequence continues at coordinate 36,346 of CAZVEE010000017.1, forward strand.
TGCTGCTCTACTACTTCGCCGATAAGACGGATGTGCTGACGGCCGCGTTGGAGCGGATCGCGCTGAACATGGCGGTCCTGCTCGATGAGGCTTTGCCCGAGAATGCGACGTTCACGGCGGAGGCCCTGCTGGCGCAAGCCACTGTCCTGACCCGGAACGATCGGTTGCGCCCCTATATGCGCCTGGGGTTGGAGATCTCGGCCGCCGCAGCGCGGGGCGAAGCGCCCTATAGGGCCGTGTCCGGCCAGATCGTGCGTGGGTTCATGGGGTGGATCGAAAGTCGCCTGGCCATTGAGGATGACACCGAACGCAAACGCTCGGCCGCCATGATCCTGGTATTGATCGATGGGTTAGCTCTTTTCGATGCATGCGGAGCGGATGATGTTGCCGACCAAGCCATCGCCGCTATCTTGGGGCTTGCAAAAGGGTCTGACGCCTGATGATGGCAGGTGGCGCTGACCGGTTCGCTCGGGCCATTCGTATGCGTATCAAATGCGTGCATTGACTGGCTTTTCATGAGTCATGCCTTGGTCAATCCCAGGGCACCCCGGCTTTCAGCCGGGGCCATGAGGGCATCCGTATTGGGCCGCGGTGTCCAGCCCCAAAGCTGCCGGGCCTCCCCGTTTGCGTTTTGTCGTTTCCGCGAAACGATATCAAGCGACGGCAGCAAGGAAAATCAATTCTCGTGATTGGCGCGCCGGGCGGGTATCATTATACGTCGCAATCACGGTTGACCGGAGAGGGGGCGGGCATGATTTGGCTTCCCGATTGGATCGTCAGTGCCATGGATCTGCTTGTGGCGCTTTTTGTCCTGACTGTGGGCCTATGTGTCCTTGTCATTATCATTACATTCATCGTGGATTCGACCCAACGGAAAGACACGGTCCTGCGGAATTATCCCGTGATCGGACATTTCCGCTATGTGTTTTCCACCCTTGGTGAGTTCTTTCGCCAATATTTCTTCGCGATGGATCGCGAGGAGTTGCCCTTCAACCGAGCGGAACGGGAATGGGTGCAGCGAGCCTCCCTCGATCACGATAACACGGTGGCGTTTGGGTCTACCCGGTCGCTAACAGTGCCTGGCACCGCGATTTTCGTGAATTGTCCGTTCCCCACTTTGGAAGCGGATGCGGCGAAGACGGAGCCGCTGCTCTTCGGTCCTCATTGCGCACAGCCTTATGCATCGCGGTCCATTCTCAATATCTCTGGCATGAGTTACGGCTCGATCTCGCGGCCGGCCATTCTCGCCCTCTCCAACGGTGCGCGCAGGGCGGGATGCTGGATGAATACGGGGGAAGGCGGATTGTCGCCCTATCATCTGGAGGGCGGTGCCGATATCGTCTTTCAGATCGGGACGGCGAAATATGGGGTGCGCACGGAAGATGGGCGCCTGAGTGATGACAAACTCCGATCCGTGGCGGCCCATGAGGCCGTGAAGATGTTCGAGATCAAGCTGAGCCAAGGGGCCAAACCCGGCAAGGGTGGCATTCTGCCGGCGGATAAGGTCACTGCGGAAATCGCGGCGATCCGGGGTATTGCCGAGGGCACAGCCTCCAATTCCCCCAATCGCCATCCAGAGATCGATTCGGTCGAGGATCTGCTAGATTTGATTGACCGCATTCGGACAGTGACGGGCAAGCCCGTGGGGTTCAAGACGGTGGTGGGCGCCTATGGCTGGCTGGAGCAGCTCTGCGCGGCGGTTCATGCGCGCGGGAACCAAAGCGCGCCGGATTTCATCACCATTGATGGCGGGGATGGTGGCACGGGCGCCGCCCCCATGCCGTTGATGGACAATGTGGGTCTGACCTTGCGAGAGTCTTTGCCGCTTGTGGCGGATATTCTGATGCGGGCCGGGCTCAAGGAGCGGGTCCGGCTCGTCTGCTCGGGGAAGCTGGTGACGCCGTCGAGTGTGGCCTGGGCCTTGTGTGCGGGGGCTGATGCGGTGACCTCGGCGCGGGGTTTTATGTTCGCGCTCGGCTGTATTCAGGCCCTGAAATGCAACAAGAACACATGCCCCACCGGGATCACCACCCATAATCCGCGTCTCCAGGCCGGTCTTGATCCGAGCGAAAAGGCCGTCCGTGTCGCCCATTATTGTGAAAACCTGGTGCATGAAGTGGAGACGCTCGCCCATTCCTGCGGTGTCTCCGAACCGCGCCGCCTGCGTCGCCATCATGTGCGTATCGTGCAAGATGACGGATTGTCCGTGCCGCTCGATAAGCTGCATCCCCCTGCTGATAATCAGAGAGGGAGTGGGTGATCCTGTCGACCCCTAAGGACACTGCCGCCATCGCCGCGCATGTCATGGCATGGATGTGATCGCATTTGCGCGCGACGATCCGGCTTGCGGCGGGACCATGGTTCTGCTGACTCGGCGGTGGTACCGGGGCTGACTGGTGTGCGCTCAGATCAAACCAGTCTCTAGCGCCTTTGTGACAATCTCCGTCCGGTTGCGGGCGGAGAGTTTCTGGCTCAGCGCGCGAACATGCATCTTGACTGTGGTTTCAGAGATTTGCAGGACACGGGCGATATCTTTGTTCGTCGTCCCATTCCGCAATTGGTCGAGTACGTCCATTTCCCGACCCGTCAGTGTTCCCACGGTGCCCGCATGGGGGCGTCGCGACGACTCTGTCATGAGCCCTGCGGGGACATAGATCTCGCCCGAGGCGACGAGGCGGATCGCGTTGAGGAGCGATTTGCCTGCCATGGTTTTGGGCAGGAATCCTTTAGCCCCAAGGCGCAGAGCCGCGCTCACATCATTGCGGCTGGCGCTGCCGGAGAGAATAATCACGGGTAGGTCCACGGCCGTCTTCATGCCGGATTCCAGCCCCGCACGCCCGTTCATACGTGGCATGCGCAGGTCGAGAATGGCAATGTCCAGATCATTTTGGCTCCGGATGATTTGTAAAGCCGCAGGCAGATCTTCCGCTGTCGTGACGGTGACGTCCGGGTCATATTTTTGCAGCAATGCGGATAGGGCATCGCGCACAAGGTCATGGTCATCTGCAAGAAGCACTCTCATGGCAGGCCTCCGGCATGGGGCTGGCGCGCGGTGATATCGCTACGGTCATATTGTGTATTGGTGGATGTTTGAGGGATGGACGGCAGGTCCTGCGCCGCCCCAACCGTCAAGACCTGCCCTAGAGCAGAGGGGTCTTCTGCTGTCAGGCCCAGCCGGATGGGGAGGGCCTGAAGTCCGCTATCTGCCAGGTCTTTGTCCGCGATGCGTATTATCAGGGGGCGGCTTAATAATAGACCATCCACATAGAAGTAGCCGTCGAACTCGCTTTGCGTTGTTGCGACGACGCGCCCATTATCGTCAACGACTTCTACGGTGACGTTGGAGACGGGGGTCCGCCCACCGTCCTGAAGCAGGATCACAGTGCCATCGGCTTCACCTGTCATGATCACCGGGAATGTCACTGGTGTCACTTGTCCGGGGCGGACGGTCACCCGAGTGCCCGAAAAAGCCGGTCGTAGATATGGGTCCTTCAAGGATGAGAGTTTCAATGATGTATTGAGCGGCTCACCGGGCGGCAAGCCCGCGAGAACGGCCTGACCGTCCGGCCCCGTCTCTTCGTCGCGGATGGTATCCGCCACAATGAACTGGGCGTCTTCGATGGGGCGTTCTCCTTCGTCAAAGCGTCCGTTGACATTAACATCTTCGAATACGCGTGTGCGGATGGCGCCTGCGCGGGTCAGGCCGGGCGCCCCCATGCGATATCGCGCCGCTTCGTTATCTCTGTACAGAGAAAATGACAATGACATCCCGACCTGCCACTCTCCGTCCGTGTTAGCCCCCAGTGTGGCGTTGAAAGCGTAACGGTTAAATGAATGGGCATAGCCGATGTCAACGGCGTTTTGTCCCGTCTCGAAACTATAGGTGTAGGCGAGGCTGCCTTGACCGTGTTCACCAAAGGCGGCTTGCGCCGCGGCATTGGCGGCCAAGGGCTCGAAGCCTTCGGTGAGGGCGTAATCAAGGGCGGAGCGGAACCGGACACCTTGCACCGGCCGGCTCAGCAACAGGGTGCCGTTCAGCGTTTGCTGGGCCTCTGCGTCGACCGGTCGGGATCGTCCCCATTCCAACGTATGGTTCCAGTTAATCCCCTGGATGGCGGCGGCCAGAGTTTGCTGCACCGTGGTGTTTATGGTGCCGTTGGCGCGATCTTCTAATGTGCCCGTGGTTAAGGCTGTTACGACTCTGGTGCCGATTGGGATCGTTGCATTGAGCCGCAGTGAGCCTTGCTGAATGAGGCGGCTGGGGCCTTCTCCGGAGACGGAGGAGACGAGGTCGCCAAAATGGGCGTAGGTGCCATTGACATTCAGCCGACGCAGGAGCGGGCGGGCGACACTCAGCTCCAGGGCGGGGCGGCCATAGCCGGCGCTGGCTACCCGCAGCGCGCCATACGCGCCCCCTACAGAGGAAAACAGACTGGCGGTTACACCACCATTTTCCAGTCCGTTTTCCAAGAGTCCGTCAAGGCGAACCGAGACGCGCTCCGATAACCCATAATTGATCGAAAGATAGGCCAGCGGGTCCAGGTCTTGGGATGGCTGTGCGCTGGTGCCGGCTGAAAACTCCTGTCCACTGAGAAGCGGGGTGTCTGGATCAACGAGTCCGGCGGCAAAGAAGAGTTTGCCTTGGGGCCACAGTTCAGGGCCGATAAAGACCCGTTCCGCCCGCTCCTCATATTCACCAAACGGACCGAAGAGGCGCACAGTCAGGCGATTGTATCCAGAGGACAAGGCCACGTTGTCAAAGACATAATCGCCATTGGCGTCCGGTTCGGTCACAAACCCGATCAGGCGGTCACCGTCATAAAGCTCCGCCTCCCAATTGATGGGAAGGGGGCCGCGTAACTGCACCACATCGAAGACCACCGGGCGATTACTGGGCTCGTTCGATAGGATGATGCCCCGCCCCGTGCGCGATGGTTCGAGCAGGGGCAGCGGTTTTGAGGTCGTGTCGCCAAAGGCGATCTCCCGCAGCTCAAGGCCACCCAGACTGTCGATGGTATCGTTGACGCGAGAGAAATTCACTCTCAAGCTTTGGAGGGCGTTTTCAAAGGTGCTGTTGGCCCGCAGGCGTCCGGTGAATTTCAAGACGTCCCCGACCGCATCCATGGTCAATCGTGCGGTCGGATCCTGGCCCGCGCTTATGTCATTGTCGATGACGAGATCGGCCGTAGGCCAATCAAACCAGCGATAGGGATTATCAAGGAGCGGGTAGGCGGTGGGGGCTGCCGCCACGTCGGGCGGGTTCCAGCGCCGGCGCAGCGCCTCGCGCTCCAGGCGCGCTTCCACGGGAAAGGCTTCCTGTGTCGTGATCTGAAGGCGGAGTAATCGAGGGTCATAATCGAAATCAAGTGGAAGAAGCGCCGACAGGCCCTCAAGGGTCATGCACCACCCGTCTGGGGTTTGGGAGACGGTTTCAGGGGCCAGATTGATATCCTCGTTGGTGATCGTGCCTGTGCGGGTATTGAAATCGAACACGAGGCGGCGACCGGGATCGATGAACCAACCCTCCGCCGTGTCTCCATTAACGGTAACCGCCACTTCGATGGCTTCGAAGAAGGGGGCCACGACGATACACAGGCCAGTGGCGGTGTCGTATCCTGACAAGGTGCCCGTTAGCTCATAGCGATCCAGGGTGAGGCTGATGAGGTTAAAATCATCCCGGCCCGCACTATCGGTTTTGCCCACATCAAGAGGGTCGGGTTCATCCCCAAACAGCGAGTCAAAAAGATCCGGTTCCGCCGCATGGCTTGAGGGGGGCGCCATGGCGAACACAGCCAGGATCAGTGCGAGAGCAAGTCTGAACATCCCATGGGCGCCTCCGGAAACGACGGGAGCCAGGCGCCTTAAAGGCGCCCCTCATAAGAGGCCAGGACAGCCGGACGGTTTGGGTCGGAGGAGACATAGGTGATTTTGATCTCCTGGCCAGCCAGTTGATCGCGAATCTCATCGGGAAGCGGCAGGTTCACCGAGCGGGTAGTGTTGGGTGTATAGAGGGCGATGCCCCGGGCAAAGTAAACGGGTTCGCCCCCTTGCGGGCCATAGATCTGAATATCACCGTATACGGATTGGCTGCCCGTGCGAGACAGTTGGATTTTCAACTGGTCCGTGCCGTCATCTTGGGTATCGATTGTCGCGCCATCAATGGCCGCCGTTGCGTCCAGGTCGCCGCTGCGCACGATAACGGGCAGGGTGATGGACCGAATTTGCGTGAGCGAGATGGTGAGGTTATCTCCTTGATCGGTGGTAAACGTATCCAGGGTCGAGCCGGCGCTGGTGGGGGCGGAGCGCAGGCGCAAATGCGACCGGTATTCGCCGTCCGCCAAGCCGCGCACCCGCGCGAAGACGCGCAGGACCTGCTCTTCGTCGGGGCGCAGAATGAGACGGCGCGGCGAGAACCGCACAATCTCGCCCGCGAACAATTCGTCCTCGCGGGTGTCCGGCGCGGTCTCGATGGACCCGTCCTCCAACATCCGCATGTTTTCCAATGTGACGCGATAGGCGAATGTCTCGTCGCCGCGGTTCACGACCACCAGTTCCATGGATTGCTGAGACTCGTTCAGCACCACGCGAGTCGGCGAGATGAGAATCTCCGCGCGAGCCGTCTCCGTAATGGCGATCAGGCATAGCACCGCCAGGCCGACGATTGCGGGAAGCGTGAAGCGAACATGTGTCTTGGCCATAGGGACACCCCGGTTTATCAAGCAGATGCGTAAAGACGGCAATGTGACCGATCGGGCATTCGGAGCGGCCCCAGTCGATGCAGCAATGCGCGTTTCAAACTTGGCATAGGGGCTGGTAACCGAGGGTTACTACGGCGCAAAGGGCAGGTGGTGCCCCACCCGCCCATCGCGGGCCGACCGCGTGCGCGGTCGGCAGATCCCCATGGTACCGTCTTACTGGTAGTTGACGGAAACCGTGAACGAGCCTTCGTAGCGGCCGGTCGGCTGGTTCTGGCCCACGACCAGGACACCACCCACGGTGAAGGTGTCCGTGCCGGAAACCAGAGTGCCCGACGGCTTGGATGCCGAGAATTCCGTGATCGTCATTTTGTTGTTGCCGGAGGTCAGTTCCACCGCATTGTTTTCCGGCAGCGTGATGGTGTAGCTCTGGCCATCCTGACCAAACACGGAGTAAGCCGCGGCCTGCTCGGAATTGCCAAGGCAGGTGAGCGCTGCGTCACAGCTGCGCACGCCGCCGGCGGTCAGGGTCACATTGCCGGCCTGCTCGCCCGGAATGATCAGGCCGAATTCCAGCGCCTGCGTGGCGCGCATGGTCAGGGCCTGACCGATGGTGGCGCCGGCATCGTTGGAAATGTCCGCAGCCAGGGCAGCGCCGCTGACGAGGGTGGCAAAGGAAGCAATAGCGAGTTTCTTCAAGATACGCATTGGGGTCTCTCCGCTGTTAATGAGGGCCGCTGTGGCCGTCTCGACACGGAGGACATTGGCGCAAACGCCCCGACCGCGCATCCTATCGGCGGTATGGGGAGGGCTATCCTGTGGCCAGGTGACCTAACCGAAAGGTCAGGGTGGTGTCCTATCGGCTAGGTCGAAAACCCAAGCGATTAGGGGGAGTCAGCGTCAATGGCCAGAACCTCATTAATCTTGATTTTGAGGTCTGTGGGCGAAACCGGCTTGGCCAAGACGCCGTCTGCGTCCTTATCGGCGGCCAGGACGCTCCGTTCCCCTGAAATGAGAATACAGGGCAGGGAGGCTCGGATGGCTTTCGCGTTCCGCATCACCTCGTCGCCTTTCATGCCGGGCATCGTATAGTCGGTGACGAGAACATCGATACTGTCCGGGGCGTTCCTCAGACTTTCAAGAGCGTCAAAGCCATTGGTAAACCATGTGACTGCGAAATTCATAGCCTTCATGATATCCCGCAACATGGTACCGACCAGCGTGTCGTCGTCCACCAAGAGGACCCGTGCCGTGATTGTGGGATGGTGATGGCGTGTCACGGTCGCGACCGGCTCAGAGGCAACCCTGCACGGCTCCTTGGATAACGCCATGCGCACGCGCGTCCCAACCCCGACCGCACTTTCAATCTCTATGGGAATATTATGGTGCATGCTCAGCAATTGCAGGGATTGCATCCCCATGCCGGTGCCGCCGATGGTCGCTTTGGTGGTGAAGAACGGGTCGAAAATCCGATCCATGGTGTTGGGCGTGATCCCGTGGCCGTTATCGGAAATTTCCAAGATCCAGTCGTGGTCGCCTGCTGTAGGGCCGAGTGTCACACGAGCGGCATCCGGGGCGAGCGGTGGCGAGGCCGTTTCGACGATGCGCAGATGCAGTTTCCCGCGCTCTGGCATGGCCTCGAAGGCGTTTTTGATGACGTTCAAAAGGCATCGCGACAGCAAGACCTCATCCGTTGCCACCGTGGCGTGAGCCGGGAAGGTCGTGATGATCCGAATGCCGACGGGCCGGATCGCTTCGACAATCTCCAGAGTTGTTTGGGCCAAAGCCACGATGTTGACGTCTGTGGTGGACGCTGGTGCATCCTCGACAAGGGAACTCAGGGACTCAACAATCATGGCTGCTTGATGGGCCGCCTGACCGATCGCTTCGGCCCGCGCCAGATTAACGGGTTCATCCTCCAGGTCGGCCTGCATCAGCAGGGCATAGCCGGAGATGGCCGAGATCAGATTGCCAAAGTCATGGGCGATCGCCTGGCCGATGGTCTGGCGCGCCGCGCTTTGTTCTGTCTCCAACAGCCGTGTCTCCAACTCGCGGGCGCGAGCCTGGCGTTCCAGGCGTGCAGAGACATCGCGCGTGGCACAAATCAAGCTTCCATTGTCCAGGGTTGTCAGAGAGACTTCCTGAAATACGCTCTTGCCAGTTTTGGATTGTCCGACGGATTGCCCCCGCCAAGCACCATTCTTCATCAGTGTCGGTATGATTTCTTCGGTGAAGCGCTGCTGTTCGGATTCAGCATAGAGTGTGGTCCAGTGGCGTTTGAGGAGTTCGCCGGAGCCATAGCCGAACAGTGCTTCATGGGCGCTGTTCATAAAGGTGAAGAGCCCATCAGCATCAGTGAGAGCGATCCCGTCACTCGTCATCTCAATGGCGGCGACCAGATCCACATTGAGCATGGCCTGATCACGGAGCTTTTCAATGGTGCTGTAGAGTTCGGCTGCCTTGGACTCAAGCAGGCGTTCGGCTTCTTCGCGGGCCGTGCGTTCGCGCGCGAGTGATCTTTGCAACTGACTAAGTTTGGAGTCGGTTGACACGGATTTCCTATGTCTGCGGCTGGACTTGGATGGTGAAAAGGGAGTGGGTGCCGTTTGCGGCAAGATCTTCGCGTGTCAGATCCGCTTGCGGTGCAATGCCATAATGCACGAATGCCCCGCGAATTAGGCCTTCCGCCAGATCGGCGAAAGGGCGGGACGACTGGTACTCAAGGGTGAGAAGAGTATTTTCGACGCGCTTTCTCACGATAAAGAAAGGTAGCTCTGCCTGCGGATAGAGCTTGCGCACATCACGATGAATCACCGCCTCAATTGAGGCGAGCATGTCAATACATGAGGTAAAGCTCTGCGTTAGCGTGCTGTGACTGGCGGCTAGGGCGTCAAAGAGGTGGGCTCCGAAATCGATCATAAGCACAGATACGGATGTCCCGCGCAACTGCGCGACGCGCTCCGCAATCATAATGAGATCCGTATGGGGATAGTTTCCGACGGTCGTATAAGCTCCACCCGCCGCGAGAGATGGGTGTTGCAGCGCATCGTCGAGAATATCCATGCCACAATGGGTCTCGACATAATCCATGAACTGACGAAGAACGACCCCTTTCACACGGGACTCCTATGCGCAGTAAAGGCTGGCTCGCCGGGCGCCTGCAAGTGTGGTGACGCCGTATGAAGCGATAGTCCTAGCGCCCTGTGGTTCGGATCGGGTTAACTTGGCTGGCGCAGCATGGGCTGTTCTCCCTTTCAAGGGCCGTCCGAAGCGCTATGCGGCGATCGGGTAATAGGTGTTCACAACGGTTTTCGATTGGTCTGACCTCGTGTTTGAGGAACAATCGGGGGCAACGGATCGAGAGGGAGGACAAATCATGAGCAGGTTCGAGAACAAAACCGTGTGGATCACCGGGGCGTCGTCAGGAATCGGTGAGGCGCTTGCGCATGCTTTCAGCGATGAGGGGGCGCGGATTATTCTCTCCGGCCGCCGGATGGAGGCTTTGCAGGCCGTGCGCGATCAGCTGCGGACGGATGCTCTCATCTTGCCCTTTGACACGACCGACTATGCGGTCTTGCCTGAGCGGGTGGAGGCGGCCTGGGCCTGGATGGGCCGGGTGGATATTCTCGTGAACAATGCGGGTGTGTCGCAGCGAAGCTTGGCGGTGGATACCGCGCCGGAGGTCTACCAGGATTTGATTGATATTGATCTCATCGCCCCGATCTGGCTGACCCAATTGCAATTGCCCAGGATGGTCGCCGCGGGCGGCGCGCATATCGTTGCAATCTGCTCCGTTGCCGGACGAATTGGTGCGCCCCTGCGCACGGCCTATTGTGCGGCCAAGCATGGCCTGATCGGCTATATGGATGCGTTGCGGGCGGAGGTGGAGCAGCTCCATGGCATCAAGGTGACGAATGTGCTGCCGGGATCCGTGGCGACCAATGTCTCGCGCAATGCTCTGACGGCAGATGGCTCCGCCCGAGGGCGCTCTGATGCAGCCATCGACGGTGGTGATGATCCCATGGACTGCGCCCGGGCGACCCTTGACGCCGTGGCCCATAATGTCCCCGAGTTGATTTTCGCTAAGGGGCAGGAATTGGATGCAGCGAAGCTGCGGCATGCAGACCCGGATGCATTCTTTGAGCTGATGAAGGCGCTGGGCGCCCATGTTGCTCAGCAACACAAGGCGGACACGGACCAGTGAGTGGGGCGGGTGATCGCGACACAAGGAAGAGCCCCCTTGGTCTCTGCTGCTACCTTGTGCAGATCACCGCTTGTCCCTCCCGCCATCGCCGCGCAGTTCGAAGCCGCTCGGGCGGCAAGGCCGTTCGAGCGGCTGCGGTAAGCCGTCGCAAAACAGTAGATCTACTGAGTCACTGAAAAAATCTGGAGCGGGCGATGAGATTCGAACTCACGACCCCAACCTTGGCAAGGCACCGGAGAAAGCCTAAGCCATTGATATTAAAGGATCAGGATGGTGCGTAACGTTGTCAGTCGTAGCCTGACGGTGCGCAGAAATGCGGTGGCTCGTTGCCAGTTCGTTGCCGGTCGAAATCTGCTGCAAAACGGCGAAAAATAGGTAAGCTACCCTTGGGAACAAAGGTGATAGCAATCTTATAAACCTTAAAATTGGTGTCTAAAATGAACCTCGAGGATTTTGTTAAGCAAACACTACTTGACATAACTAATGCTGTAGCGTCCGCAAAGGAATCTGCTTAGTGCAGCATCGCACCAGGTAGCATTGAAAAGCGAAAAATCACAACACCCCAAATGGTGGATTTCGAAATCGCCCTTACAACAAACAAAGAGGGTAGCGGAAGCATTGAAGTCTGGTCAACAGCTGAGATTGGTGGCAAAGCAAATAAAAAAATTATCAATAAAATTTCATTTTCTGTTCCCGTATATTTTAATGCTAAAGACAGTGGTTAAGAGCGAGCCACTTAGGACGTCGCACTGTCTCTTGGGGAATGAAATTCGGGGGGAAAGCATGCCTATTGCTTGCCCATCCGGCTAAGCCACTGCCTCAATACCCTTCTTCTCGATAATCGTCAGCAGTCGGAGCGCAGGGCCGCCGGGTTTTTTCACGCCGCGCTCCCAGTCGGACACGAGATTTTTCGACACATTGAGATACCGCGCGAAGACGCCTTGCGACAGATGCTCGCGTGCCCGTAAGGCACGGATCTCGCCGGGAGCAAAGACCCGCGCGGGCTCCAGGCATATCTCGTCGAAATCACGCATGGTGCGCTTGTCGATGGCCCCGATCTCATGGAGTGCCGCCATTGTTTCGTGCATTGCGGCAAACTCTTCATCCTTGGCCAATCGGACGCCTTTTGAGGGTTTTTTGCGCACTTTGGTTGCTACCGAAGGCTCCACTTGGCGGTGATCGGACTCAGTCTTTGCTTTATCTTCCATACGATCGCTCCTGAGGTCCGTGCTTAGAAAGCTCCGGAGTATAAGCATCAATAAGGCTGCAGCACCCTTGCTGTCATAACAGCACACAAACTAATCAGCGGTGATTTCCCACAGTTGTCCCTGCTCCGAAAGCATATCTATCTGCTTATCTGTCAAAGCCAGCAATAACTCGGCTTCACGGCGATAGCCTGCCAGTTTGTCAGCTTCGATATTGGCCCTTTTGCTCTTGGCAAAGCCATAGACAAACACCGCGCGGTCGCCTTGCCGAAACAAAATGATGGTCCGATAGCCTTTGGACTTGCCTTCCCCTGGCCGTGCCACACGCTGCTTCAGCACGCCGCCGCCAAGATCAGCGTCAATCAAACCCTTCGCGGCTCGTTCAATCGCGTCCGCCAATTCCGCATCCGCGATCCCCTCCTTGCGGGAGAAGCGCTCAAACCATGCGTTCTTGAAGATCCTCACCGGATCATGCCCTCTTATATGTCACACAAAGTGTGACTTTTCAATGAGTCGGCAAAGCAATGAAAGCCCACAACCCGCCTAAGGTCGTGGCTGCCCGGCCAAGATGCTGAAATCATTGAGAATAAGACGCCGCCAATCGCAAACTGGCAACGTGATCGCGCCAAACACGCTGCCAGAGGCACTGTGTAAGGTTGCGGTCTATGTATGCTAAACCATTGAAAAATCTTGGAGCGGGCGATGAGATTCGAACTCACGACCCCAACCTTGGCAAGGTTGTGCT